>JARDZQ010000291.1 GCA_029240775.1 Rubrobacteraceae bacterium
CAGACCCCAGGCCCTAAGCGCGGCGGCGAAAGACCCGGCGCGATCCAGCAGCCTGCCGTAGCTCCAGTCTTCGCCCTCGAAGCGCAGGCAAAGCTTATCCGGAGATCTCTCGGCGTTGCGGGTGAAGGCCTCGACCACCGAGGCAGGTCGCGTGACCTGCCCTCCGCGGTCGTCGAAGCTATCCCCCGTGAGGCTCATCCGTTTCCTTTCTCGTCCGGCGTCTGCGGCAAGGTTACATTTTGCAGTGGCGGATGCGCAACGGCCATTCCTGCGAGAAGAAAAGAGGCCAGGCTTATTCCCTGGCCTCTGCATCTCGTGCCCGACCCTCAGCCGAAAAGAGCGGTGTACGCGAGGGCTCCCAGGATGCCGCCGACGATCGGGGCGACGACCGGGATCCAGGAGTACCCCCAGTCCGATCCGCCCTTGCCGGCTATTGGGAGGACGGCGTGGGCGATGCGCGGGCCGAGGTCGCGGGCCGGGTTGATGGCGTATCCGGTGGGTCCGCCGAGCGACAGGCCGATACCCAGCACCAGCAATCCGATGAGCAGCGGAGCGAGACCTCCGGCGAGATCGTTTGCGATTATGCCGAAAACGCCAAAGACCAGCATGAAGGTGCCGATGATCTCGGTGATGATGTTGGCCGGGGTATTGTAGATCGCCGGCGCCGTCGAGAAGACACCGAGCTTGAGGCCGGGGTCAGCCGTCTCCGCCCAGTGCGGCAGGTAGGCCAGCCACACCAGCACCGCGCCCACGAACGCCCCGAGCATCTGCGCGATGATGTAGCCGGGCACCTGTGCCCAATCGAACTGCCCACTTACAGCGAAGCCGATGGTGACCGCCGGGTTGATATGCGCGCCGCTGAACTGAACGACGCAATAGACGGCCACGGCGACCGCCATCCCCCATCCGAGGGTGATGACGACCCAGCCCGAGTTCTCCGCCTTGGAGTTTCTGAGCAAGACGCCGGCGACGACGCCATCACCCAGGATGATCAGGATCATCGTCCCGATAAACTCCCCCAGGTATGCTTCCATTCCTTGTTCTCCTTTCTAGAACGGTCGTCCGGCGGCCACGTCGCACGGCGCCTCGAGATACCCCATCTCGAGCGAGGTCATATAGTCCCCGATGTAGGGCATCCGCCAGACCTGGACGCCCTCGCGCTCTAGAACGTCGGCGACGTGGGCGTAGGCGACATAGAGCTCCATCAACGGCGTACCGCCCATGCCGTTCACCATCACGGCGACCTCGGAGCCGGAGAAGTCCACGGAGTCGCCGAGGATCTTCTCGAGCATCTCGTCCACGATCCGGTCCGCTGGCTCGACCTTCTTGCGCTCGACGCCGGGCTCGCCGTGGATGCCGATCCCGATCTCCAACTCGTCGTCGCCGATGTCGAAGATGGGCTCGCCGCTCTCGGGCGGGGTGCAGCTGGTGAGGGCCATGCCCATCGAGCGCACGTTGGAGTTGACCCTCTCGGCCAGCTCCTTTATGCCCGCGAGGTCCTTCCCATCATCTGCTGCGGCGCCGCAGATCTTGTGCACGAAGATAGTGCCGGCGATCCCGCGCCGCCCGCTCGTATAGGTCGAGTCCTCGACCGCCACGTCGTCGTTGGTTACGACGTAGTCGGTCTGTACGCCCTCGGCCTCGGCGAGCTCTCCGGCCATCTCGAAGTTGAGGACGTCGCCAGTGTAGTTCTTGACTACGTAGAAGACGCCCGCCCCTCCGTCCACGGCCTTAGATGCCTCGAGCATCTGCTCTGGGGTCGGGCTGGTGAAGACGTTGCCGGCGCAGGCTGCGTCGAGCATCCCGGGCCCGACGTACCCGCCGTGGGTCGGCTCGTGGCCGGAGCCGCCGCCAGAGACGAGGGCGACCTTGCCAGAGACCGGGGCATCAGCCCGTACCACCACGTTGTACTCGGGGATTATCCGGATAAGGCCCGAATGAGCGAGCCCCATCCCGCGGAGCATCTCGGGAACGACCTGCTCCGGGGAGTTGATGACCTTCTTCATCCCTTTCCTTTCCTCGAGGGCCGGGGTCTCCCCCGGCCCTGCCACCCTAGGCTTACTCCGCTGCTTCGTCCCAGGCTTTGGAGCGTTCGACGGCCTTGAGCCAGCGACCATGCAGCCGCTCGCGCTCCTCCTCGCCCATCTGCGGGTCGTAGCGGTGCGCGAGCTTCCACTTGGCGTCGAGCTCGTCCCGGCTCTCCCAGAACCCTGTGGCGAGCCCTGCCAGGTACGCCGAGCCGAGCGCCGTGGTCTCTGTGATCTCGGGCACCTCCACCGGCACGCCGAGGATGTCGGCCTGAAACTGCATAAGGAAGGTGTTGGCGACCGCTCCGCCGTCGGCCCTGAGCTCCTTGAGGGTTATGCCGGAGTCGCGCTCCATCGCCCGCACGACGTCGAGGGTCTGGTAGGCCATGCTCTCGAGCGCCGCCCGCGCCAGGTGCGCCCTGTCGGTGCCGCGCGTTATACCGACTATGGTTCCGCGGGCGTAGGAGTCCCAGTGCGGCGCGCCCAGGCCCACGAGCGCCGGGACGAAGTAGACGTCATCGTTGGAGTCTATGCTCCTGGCGAGCTCATCGGTCTCGGCGGCGTTCTGGATGATGCCGAGCCCGTCCCTGAGCCACTGCACGGCTGCTCCGGTTATGAAGATGGCGCCTTCGAGCGCGTACTCTACCGGCTCGTCGCCGATGCCCCAGGCGATGGTGGTGAGCAGGCCCTCCTTGCTCGGCACCGCCTCGGTGCCGGTGTTGAGCAGGACGAAGGAGCCCGTTCCGTAGGTGTTCTTGGCGAGCCCCTCCTCGTAGGCCGCCTGCCCGAAGAGCGCGGCCTGCTGGTCACCAGCTATCCCGGCCACCGGCACGCTGGCCTGGAAGAAGGAATCGGGGTCGGTCTCGCCGTAGACGAAGGAGCTGGGCTTGACCTCCGGCAACACCTCTCTGGGCACGTCGAGGATCTCCAGGATCTCTTCGTCCCACTCGAGGTCGTAGATGTTGTACATGAGGGTGCGCGAGGCGTTGGAGTAATCCGTTATGTGCGCCTGGCCGCCGGTCAGCTTCCAGACGAGCCACGAGTCTATGGTACCGAAGGCGATATCGCCGTTCTGCGCCCTCTCTCTAAGCCCCTCGACGTTGTCCAGTAACCACTTGACCTTGGTCCCCGAGAAGTAGGCGTCTATGACGAGCCCGGTTTTGTTGCGGAACGTCTCCTCCAGCCCCCGCTCCTTGAGCTCGTCGCAGAACCCCGCCGTTCGCCTGTCCTGCCAGACAATGGCGTGGTGCACCGGCTCACCTGTGTTGCGGTCCCACATCACGGTAGTCTCGCGCTGGTTCGTGATGCCGACCGCGGCGAGCTGTCTCGCGGAGACGTTCGCCTCCCCGAGAGCCGTACCCACAACCCGCCTGGAGACGTCCCAGATCTCGTTCGCGTCGTGCTCCACCCAGCCCGGCCTCGGGTAGTGCTGGGTGAACTCCGAATAAGCCCGGCCCACGATGGCCCCGTCGTGGTCGAAGACCAGAACCGTCGTCCCCGTGGTCCCCTGGTCAATGGATAGTACGTAGTCCCCTGCCATACCTTTCCCTTTCCCTTGTTTTCCCACCGCGTGCCGCACCGGACCTCTCCCGCGCACCACCTCCTCACGCCGAGAGCCCCGCACGAGAACCACGACGTCCCGACTCCCGTCGGCCGGTACGTGTGATCCCGTGCGAGGCTCTCTCTTATCTCTGCGCCTGCGCGACTATGCGATTGTGCCCTGAACGATACAGTCCGCCGGATACGGAGTCAAGCGAGCTTCCAGAGCCTGTGGTCGCTCGTGGAGACCCCGACGGCGCCGGCCCTGAGGATGGTGGCGGCGGTTGCGCGGTCTTTGATCAGGCCGCCCGCCAGGACCGGCTTGTTGAGCGCGGCCCGGTAGCTCTCTACTATCTCGGGGAAGGCGAGACCGGGGAGTATCTCGACGGCGTCGGGGTCGGCCTGGCGGAGGACCTTCAGCCCCCGCTCGACGGCGCTGGTGTCTATCGCGAAGAGGCGCTGTATCGCGAGCGCCTCGTTGCCCCTGGCGATCTCTACGACGTGGCGATGGGTGGAGATCACCCCGTCTACCTCCCGGGCGAGAAACCTGATCCCGCTCGGATCGGACGCTACCCCGCCGACCATGTCCACGTTGACGCAGATAAAGGGGCGCCTGTAAGGTCTCCTCCGCACCCGCTCGAGCATCCGGAACACGTCGCCCCCGAGCACGAAGATCGCCGCGTGGTCCCCGGCAAGCGCCCGCTCGAGGTCCTCATCCCGCCCCCGGACCGCCGGTATGACCGGGTTGACCTTCAGCGCCCGCATAAAGCGCCCGACCTTCTCAGCACCCTTTCCCATGCGATGACTCTAGCATCTATCCGTGCATACCGATGCCCCACCTGGCGGCGGGTATACTCGGGCCTGATGGACGAGCGTAGGCGCATAAGGCTGACGAAGTACTCGACCAAGGCGGGCTGAGCGTCGAAGTTCGCTCCAGGGGACCTGGAGCAGGCTCTCAAGGGGCTCGCCCCTACCGCCGTGGACGGGTTCGTGAGCGGGATGGAGACCCGGGACGACGCCGGATACGTCCCGTTCGGCGGCGGCCTGCTCCTGCAAACGGCGGACTTCTTCACCCCCATAGTGGACGACCCGTACCGGTTCGGGCAGCTCGCCGCCGCCAACGCCTTCTCGGATATCTACGCTATGGGCGGCGAACCTATCGCCGCGCTGAACCTGGTCGCCTTCCCCTGCTCGCTCGACCTGGGCATCCTGCGCGAGATCCTCGCCGGTGGGCAGTCCAAGATCGAGGAAGCCGGCG
>JARDZQ010000292.1 GCA_029240775.1 Rubrobacteraceae bacterium
GAGGTCAAGAGCGTGGAGTTCGCTGAGCGCATCGCGGAGCGACTGCGGGACCTTGAGAGCGTCGAAGCCGTGGTTCTCGGTGGTTCGTGGGCCCGGGGAGAGGCTCACCCCGACTCGGACGTTGATCTCGGGATCTACTACCGTCCCGACCGTCGTCCCTCCGTGCGCGTCCTACGCGAACTGGCCCGCGAGCTGGACGACCGTCACCTACCGAACCTCGTAACAGATTTCGGGGAGTGGGGACCCTGGATCAACGGCGGAGGCTGGCTGCGCGTGGAGGGGTGGCGCATGGATTGGCTCTACCGAGACCTCGACCTTGTGACACGCAAAATCTCGGAGTGCCGCGCCGGACGAACGGCGTGCCACTACCAGCCGGGACACCCGCACGGCTTCCACGGCCACATCTACGCTGGAGAGGTGCACCACTGCCAGATCCTCCGCGACTCGAGCGGTGAGCTGGCGTCCCTGAACGCGCTCGTCGCCGACTATCCTCCGGCCCTGAAGCGTTCTCTGACGAAGAGGTTCCTCTGGGAGGCGGACTTCGCGCTGGAAACCTGCCGCAAGCCCGCGCAGCGGGGCGATGTCTTCTACGTGAGCGGTTGCCTGTTCCGCTGCGCGGCGTGCCTGGTCCAGGTGCTGTTCGCCCTCAACGAGCGTTACTTCGTGAACGAAAAGGGCTCGGTGAAGGCGGCAGGATCCTTCCCCCTGCGTCCCGAAGGCTTCGAGGCAACCGTCTCGACCGTGTTGGCCGAACCGGGCGGGGACCCGGCCCGGCTCGCGCAGAGCGTTCGGAGGTTCGAGCAACTCCTCGGGGCTGCGCGCGAAATCTCCGCCGAGATTCTGGACGAACAAGGCGCCTAGCCTAGGTGCCCAGCACGAAACGCTCTCCGAAGGCCGGCACGACTTCGAGCCGCAGATCCTCAACTCCCTCCGGCAAGACAGGTCGGCGAGCAGCCTCCGCTCGTCCGGGTCGGGTTCCATGCCGAGGATCGCGCACGAGTAACGGCACCGCCCCCGCCTGCGGGCTGCACGACAACGGGTACTCGACCGGCCCGGCAACCCGGGCGGCCCCGTCGTAAACGAGGAAGGTCGTCGCCACCGTCTTCGCCAGCCGCGCCGACTCGAACAACACGGGCTACAGTATCCCCTCCCAACAAATCCAGCGCCGCTTCATAGCGACCGCCGGGCGCACCGAACCGGCGAGCACCGGCGGGTGCGCGAATTAAGGAGTAGGCTTCAGGTCTGTTAGCTCGCTTCCTCGCGGATGATCTTCTCGAGCGCCAGCCGGCTCCTGTTCAAACCGGCCTCGACCGTCGAAGGTCGAGCAGGGCGGAACTCGCCCAACGGTCGCGCTCGATCTCCTTGGCAACGGCCGAGGTGGCCTCTTCTATGACGCCAATGGCGTTTTCTCCAGAACTAGGGAGATCTCCCTAGTCCATGAGGCAATACTACTAACCCTCGTCTCGGACCGACCTAGCGCTGCGTGACACCATTCCCTGTGGAAGATCCCTACACGCGCCAGATGAAGGATCTCACCGTAGCAGATTTTCTCCTAGGCTCTGTCGAGGAGGATCTTCTCGAACGCCGCCTCGTAGCCGCTGACCATCGCCTCGACGCTGAAACGCTCGTGTACGTACTCCCTGCAGTGGTTGGGATCTATGTCGTCCAACCGACCGCTCTTTATCACCGCGACCATCTCGTCCCACTCGCCCTTACCGACGAGAACACCCACCTCGCCGTCCTTGACGATCTCCGGTGCCGCTCCCATGGCATCCGCCACGACCGGGGTGCCGCAGGCCAGGGCTTCGGTCATCACCAGTCCGAACGGTTCTTCCCATTGGATAGGAAAGAGCAGAAAGCGCGCCCCGGCGAGCAACTCACGCTTCCGCTGGCCACCCACCTCGCCCTCGTAGACGATGTGCTCCCCATCAATGTGGGGTTCGATGTGCTCCTTGAAGTAATGGGCATCCGCTCCCGGGTCCACCTTGCCTGCCATGTGAAGGGGAATGTTGGCTTGTTGAGCTATGTAGATGGCGTTGTGGGCCCCTTTGTCCTCGCTGAACCTTCCCAAGAAGAGTGCGTAAGCTTCTTTCTCGGCGCGGAGCGGGTACGTTTCGACCTCGACGGCGTTGTAGATCGTACCCACGTAGTTCAACTCCGGGCAGCCGGAGCGTTGAGAATCGGAGATGGAGTTGAAGTAGATCTCGTCGGCGATCATGCGGCACAGCCGCCGGACGTCGGGGTTGAATGGTCCGTGCAGTGTGTGCAGAACCGGGGTATCCGATAGAGCTCCAAGGCACGCTGCCATGGCACCGGTGTGATCGTGGATGATGTCGTAGCGTTCGGCCTCCAGAAAAGCGGGCATAGTCTGTATAGCCATTGGATGCACCGCGTCATAGAAGTCCTTGCCGCCCAGGCTTACGGCATAGTCGAAGGGTGCGCTCAGGCGAGCTTTGGTTTTCGAATCGCCGCTAGCATAGAGGGTGACGTCGTGGCCTCTATCGACGAGCCCATCGCAGAGCAGGCTGATGATCCACTCTATCCCTCCGTAGCCCTGGGGTGGCACTCTGACCCAGGGTGGGGCTATCTCTGCTATCCTCATGAACTTCCTTTACGATCCCCCTTCCAACTTATTTGGCGTTGACTACGCGTATCGGCCCCAGAACCTCGGCGGTGTTCCCAGTAGCAGCAACCCGTAGCTGAGATCCGCGCCACATTACCGGGAAGCGCAGCGTCTGCCAGTCCTCCGGAACATGTGGCTCGAACCGGGGTCCTTCGTCCTCGACGAACATGCCCCCGAATCCGAAGACGAGGGCGTGCCACATTCCACCGAGCGCCGCGATGTGCACGCCGCCCGCTGCCGTCACGCCGTGGGAGAAGTCCAGGTCGAGGTTGGCGGCCCTCTCGAAGTATCGTTTGGCGATCTCGAATTCTCCAAAGCGCGCCGCCGCCAGCGCATGAAAGCTGGGGCTCAGCGAGCTGTCGTGCGTGGTTCGCGGCTCGTAGAAGCGGAAATTAGCCTCGTGTACCTCGCGTGGAAAGTCGTCGCCAAGCAGGAAGAGCAACATTACCACGTCGGCCTGCTTGATGATCTGTGATCGCGTGAGCCTGGACCAGCCCAGTATCGCGTCTACCGATTTCGTGCGCGGCTCGAGGTTCTGCAAGTCGATGTACTCTAGGTCGAAGTAGCCACGATGCTGCTCGAAGAGATTGGTCTCGGGATCGAAGTTGTCCACAATCCCTTCGGCCACCTCCTTCCACGCCGCGAGATCGGCCGCCCCGAGGCCGATCCGCCCTGATAGCTCCCACCACCGGTCCGGGTGATGCGGGCGCAGCCACTCGACGGTCTGCAGGCCGCGATGCAACACCCACTGCGCCATGAGGTTGGTGTAGGCGTTGTCGTCGGCGTTCTCGTGGAATTCGTCGGGCCCGATCACCGACCGAATGTGGTAACGTCCGTCTTCGCCGCGCTCCGCCCTCGAGGCCCAGAAGCGAGCCATCTCAAGCAGCATCTCGGCGCCCGCCTCCAGGAAGAACGCCTCGTCTCCCGTGGCCCGCCAGTACTGCCAGATCGCGTAGGCGACGTCGGCGGAGATGTGATGCTCTAGCAAGCCGGTCAGGATCTCCAGGCGCTCGCCGGCCGAGTTGTAGACGAACGCGGGCGTAACGTCCACCCCCGTGTCGGTGGACTCCCAGGCGTATAGAGCGCCCCTGTATCCCATGGCGCGAGCGTTGTCCCGGGCGGCGGGCAGCGTATGGTAGCGGTACATCAAGAGCGCCCGCGCGGTCGGCGGATGCGTGTACGTGAAGAACGGCAGCACGAAGATCTCCGTGTCCCAGAACACGTGGCCCTTGTAGCGCTCGCCGGT
>JARDZQ010000293.1 GCA_029240775.1 Rubrobacteraceae bacterium
GGAGCAGCACGAAGCTGGCCAGGATGATGCCCGCATCCAGCATCACGGCTGCAGTCCAGTTCCCAGTCGCGTCCCGCAGCGTCCCGCTGATGGCCGGAGAGAGGACGGCCCCCATCTCCCCGATCAGGTTCCACAGCCCGAACGCTGCCCCGAGGTACGCGGCGCTTGGTACCAGGTCCGCGGTGAGGTCGTGGGACATGGGCTGCAGGGCGTTGAAGAAGAGGCTCGCGGTGAACAGCAGGGCACCCAGCACGAGCACCGACTGGCCTCCCTGCATGATGTAGAAGCCGAAGGCCAGGGTGAGGAGGCCCTGGATCAGGGTAAAAGACACGAGCATCGTCTTGCGGCCCCAGCCCTTGCGCTTGGCGTAGTCGGCGAGGTAGCCGCCCGCGGGGAAACCCAGGATGCCGGCTCCGGCGTTGAACGCCGCCGTCAGCGCCGCCTGCAGGAAAGAGGACTGCGCCGCGTCGGCGATGATCGAGACCGACCAGAAGCCGAAGAACCAGAGATTCCAGAGGATCGCGATGGCCGCGATGTAGATGAGCAGGAGGTCCCTGTTGTACAGAACCGGCGAAATCTGCCCGCTCAACTTGACGAAGATGAAGCCCACGAGCAGGAGCGCGACGGCGAGCTCGAGCAGCGCCACAGCCCACTCCGGCAACCCGGCCCGCGTGGCGACGAAGTAGATACCCACCACCGCGACCAGGAAGACGGCGGCGTACGCGCCCAGCTTCGACAGCGCAGCCGCGTAAGCGGGCCTGAACTCGTGTTCTCCTCCCTGCCCCCTGAAGAACACGGCCATCCCGACCCCGATAACGATCGCGGCAACGCCAAGCACGATGAACGGCATCCTCCACGCGCCTTCGGCACCGAAAGCCGAGGTCCCCAGGCCGATCAGGGGCGGGGCGAGCAGGAACGCCAGCGTGATCCCGATCGCGAGCCCGGTAATGACGAACCCCATGCCCAGGCTGCGCTTCTCGAAGGGCGTCTGCTGGGTTATGACACTCCGGTCGTTGGAGTAGAAAAGACCGGCACCCAGGCCGGTGATCACGCGCATCGCGACGAGCCCGATCAGGGCCGTCATGAGCCCGCTGAGGATAGTTGCGACGCCGGCCCATACTATGCTGATGACGATGACCGTCCGGTGCCCGAGCCTGTCCCCGACGTAGCCACCAGGGAACTGCATGAGCATGTAGCCTGCGAAGAGGAGGCTGCCGACGAGCCCGCCGACGGCGAAGGGGTTCTCGACCCCCTGCAAGAGGGGGATCTTGTTCTCGATCATGTAGCTCATCACCGGGCCCGTGATGGTGCGGTCGACCCCGCTCGCCACCCACCCAAGTGCGAGCCAGATCCATAACGTCCGGTACCCCGGGTACGGCGCCGTCTTTACCTCTCCGCTTGCCTGCATCCCATCCTCCTCTACTGATGTCGATCCGTTACGCCTCGGTTACGAAGGCCTCCCTCAGATACTCCCCTTCCACCTCGGGGTTGACCTTGCAGTCGAGGACCATGACCCCTTCGGGAGCCCCGACCCACCCTTTTATCCGGTCCAGGTCGCCCGTGCTCCGCACCTCGATGCCCTCCGCGCCCATGGCCCTCGCTACCGCGGCGAATTCTGTCTCCCGGAAGCGGGCGAGATCGGTCGGCAGGCCGAGGGAGCGGAAGTGGTGGACCTCGGCGCCGTAGCCCGCGTCGTTCATGACGACGATGAGCAGGGGTATGCCGAGGTGGACGGCGCCGTCGAGCTCGCCGAGGCTCATCAGCAGCCCGCCGTCCCCGACCACGACCACCGCCAACCGGTCCCGCCTCGCGACCGCCGCGCCCATCCCGGCTCCCAGGCCGAGACCGACGGCCTGGAATGCCTCGGCGAAGACGAAGCCGGCTGCGTCGGGGACCGAGAGGTGCCTGGCGGGGAACCCCGCGAAGTGGCCGCAGTCCACGGCCACCGTGCGCTGCTCGGGTAGCAGTTTGTCGAGTGCCATTAGCACGGTGCGGGGATCCACCGCGCCACCTGTGCTCCGGTCCTCGAACTCTTCCTCCCAACGGAAGCCTTCGATATCCCGCAAGACGGCCTCTGTCCTGAAGCCCTCCAGGCTTACGCCCCTGCAATCGAGGTTCTCCGCGAGCGCCCCGGCCGTCTCGGCTGCGTCGCCGACAACGCCGAGCGTCACGGGATGTATACGCCCTATCGCCGCCCTTTCGAGGTCGCAGTGGACGATCCTGGCCGAAGGGGAGAAGAGGCTTCCGTGCTTGGTGGTCCAGGCGTTGAGGCTGGCTCCGAATGAGAGCACGACGTCCGCCTCGCCGAGGAGCCTCGCCGCCAGTGGGGAGGCGAAGCCCCCAGAGACGCCGAGGTCGAAGGGGCTGCCGGTGAAGAAGCCCCTGGCCATCATCGAGGTGGAGAAGAGCGCCCCGACGCGCTCCCCGAGAGCCTCGAGCTGCGGGCGTGCCCTCGCCAGCACGGCGCCGCGGCCCGCGATAATCGCCGGTCTGCTCGACGCCTCCAGCAGCTCGACTACCCGCGCGATGGCCTCGACGGACGGGCGGGCTGCCGGGACGAGCTCCTCGGCGAAAGTCGGCGGTTCCTCCGCCTCGCACGTCTGCTCCTGCAGGTCGATCGGGAGGGAGATGGAGATCGGGCGCCGCTCGAAGGTGGCTCGCCGGACCGCCCGCGCTACGTCCTCGAGTGCGGTGTGCGCGGCGCGTACGTGCTCGACGCCAGTCCCGACCGAGCGAACGACCGCGCCCTGATCCACGTCCAGGTTCTGGTAGAGAGCCGTAGTCGCCGTGTCGCCTGCCAGCAGGAGTAATGGGGTGCTGTTCTTCACGGCCTCCGTCAGGGCGGTGAGCGTGTTGGTGACCCCCGGTCCCTGGTGGACCGTGCAGACGCCCAGCTTGCCGCTCACGCGGGCGTAGCCGTCAGCCATAGCGACGGCGGCTTCCTCGTGGCGTGAGGCGTAAAAGGCGACGCCACAGTTTCTCGTCATGTGGTCCACGAGGCCAAAGTTCCCGCTGCCGACGAGCCCGAAGGCCCTCTCGACCCCGAGCCGGCCCAGGGTCTGTGCCACCGCTTGGTATACCTTGATCTCCATCCCCCTTTATCCTCCGGTTGCGCCAGCCGGTGCCGTCCATTCGGCCCACAACTCCTTCGGACCGCGGAACGACATGTTCGGGTCGAAGTCGAATCGCTGGTCGGGCGGCGAGAGCCTGAGGTCGGGCAGCCTCTGGGTCAGAAGTTCGAAGGCGACGCGCGCCTCCAGGCGAGCGAGCGGCGCGCCGAGGCAGAAGTGGATGCCGTGGCTGAAAGCTATGTGCTTGTTAGCGTTCTCGCGCCGGATGTCGAACGAGTCCGGATCCTCGAAGACGCTCTCGTCGCGGTTGGCCGAGGCGAGAAGCAGCATAAGCCTCGCTCCTTCCGGGACCTCGACGCGGGCGATCTCCACGGGGCGGGTCGTCGAGCGGCGCCAGGCGACCACCGAGGTGTCGCGCCTGAGCGTCTCTTCGACGGCGTTCTCGATCAGGGAGGGGTCCTCCCGCAGCTCGTCCCAGAGGCCGGGGCGGGAGAGCAGCTGCCTCAGGCCGTTCAGGATCAGGTTCGTCGTCGTCTCGTGGCCCGCGAACGAGAGGCTATAGCAGATGCTCACTACCTCCTCTAAGCTCAGGTTCTCCTCGTCCTCGGCCAGGATGCGGAGCAGGTCGCTTGTGTAGTCGTCGCGCAGGTCTTCGGCCCGGCGTCGGACGAAGTCCTCTATGTAGGCGAAGAATGAGGCCATCTTCTCCACCGTCGCCAGTTGTTCCTCCGGCAACGGCCGCCCCCAGGTGATCTTCAGCCGGTCCGAGCACCAGCTCTTTAGCATTTCGGTGTCTT
>JARDZQ010000294.1 GCA_029240775.1 Rubrobacteraceae bacterium
TCTACGTGTGGGGGCCTGACGGTCCGCTGGACAGGACGCCTTACGCGGGAAGCTTCGCGCTCACCGCGGCTGCGGGGTTGGTCGCGGAGCTGGCGGAGACGCTGGAGGAGATGGGCATCCGGCCCGAGCAATGCCACGCCGAGGTGGGACACGGGAACCTGGAGCTCTCGGTGGGGGAGGTCGAGGCGCTCTCGGCCGCGGACCGCCGGGTGCAGGTGCTGGAGGCGATCCGGGGCGTCGCGCACCGCATGGGCCTCGAGACCACGATGGCCCCGAAGCCGTACCTGGACGGAGCGGGCAACGGCCACCATCTGCACGTGAGCCTCTACAAGGGAGATGCTCCGGCGCTCTTCGACGCCTCGGGCGCGTTGAACGCCGCCGGCTCTGGATTCATAGGTGGCATCCTGGAACACCTCCCCGCGGTCATGGCGTTCACCGCCGCGTCTCCCAACTCGTACCAGCGGCTCGCCCCCGGCATGTGGTCCTCGGCTTATGCTTGCTACGGCCCGGACAACAGGGAGGCAGCCGTGCGGCTCGCTTCGCCCGTGGCAGGCGCGGAGTCCGCGACCGCGAACGTCGAGATCAAACCCGTGGACGTGACGGCGAACCCGTACCTCGCTCTCGCGGCGGTCCTTGCCGCCGGGATGGACGGGATGGAGAAGGGTCTCGACCCAGGCGAGCCGACCACGGTGGACCCGGCTACGTTGAGCGCCGAGGAGCGCGCCGACAGAGGCATCTATCCTCTACCCACGAACCTGGACGAGGCTCTCGACGCGCTGGAGAAGGACGGGGTTCTCATCGGCACTTTGGGAGAGCAGATCGTGCGCACTCACCTTGCTGTGGGCCGCGCGCAGGCAATGATGGCGAGGGATCTCTCGCCCGAAGAGGTTGCGGCAGCGGCGGCGATGAACTACTGATGGTGCGCGGCGAAGCCGTAGACCTCGGGAACGTGCCCGTGGTGGACAATCACTGCCACGGCATCCTGCGCTCCCAGCGCTTCGACGGCGCCGCGAGCTGGCGCGGAGCGTTCACCGAGTCGGCTGACCTTGGGATGGCGCGAGACCACGTCGCCACCACCGCCTTCCACCGGCGTCTGATCCGCACCCTCTCCGCCTACTTCGACTGCGAGCCCGACGAAGAAACGGTGTTGGCAGCCCGCGCGGAGAGGGACACGGCAGAGCTAACCGGCGAGCTCCTCCGGTCCGCGAACGTCGAGACCCTCCTCGTTGACACCGGCTACCCACCACCCGAAGAGGTGCTGTCGATCTCCGAGCTGGGCAAACTGGCGGACTGCCGCACCGAGCCCATGCTGCGCCTCGAGATCCTGATGGAACGCCTGCTCGCCAAGCATGCTTCCTTGGACTTAGTGAAGGAGGCGCTTACAGCCGAGCTGGACGACGTGCGGGGCCGGGGCTACGTGGCGCTCAAGAGCATCGTCGCCTACCGCACTGGGCTGGCGGTTCGGGAGTGGACGGACGAGGAGGCGGAGGCCTCGCTGCGCGAGTTCCGGCGAGATAGCGCAGAGAGCCCGGCGCGGTTGGCCCACAAGCCGCTGCTTGACACGCTGTTGCACGTGGCCTTCGCGCAGGCGACCCGACAGGAGGTCCCGGTCCAGTTTCATACCGGCTACGGCGACGCGGACACCAACCTCCTGCTTGGCAACCCGCTGCACCTGCGCGCCGTGCTAGAGAAGCCGGAGTACCGCGGCGTGCCCGTGGTGCTGCTGCACGAGTGCTACCCGTACACGCGGGAGGGCGGTTACCTGGCGGCGGTCTACGAGAACGTGTACCTGGATCTCTCGTACGGCATTCCCCTTCTGGGTTTCGGCGAGATGCTCTCCTTCACGGGCGCTGCGCTTGGCGTGGCCCCTATCTCCAAGCTCCTGTATAGCTCCGACGGCATAGGCGTACCGGAGGTCCACTGGATGAGCGCCATGGACGGGCGGCACGTGCTCGGTCTGGCGCTCGAGGAGCTCGTGGCGCACGACGAGCTGAGCATCTCCGGCGCCGAGGCCGCCGGCGAGAGCATACTGCGCGGGAACGCGATCCGTCTCTACCAGCTAGCTCCCGACACCTAAGGTGACTCGAAGGTCGTCGTCGCGACGACGATCGCCGCGGAGATCTACCCGCTGCTCAGGCGTCTCCGCGACAACGAGAATCTACCCGGTCAGACCGCGTGGACCGGCGGGCTATCGGGGGTGTGGAGGAGACGAACCGTCCCAGACCTCCTCGAGTTCCAGGTCGGTCACCACTTCCTCCAGCAGCGCCACCAGATGGTCCTGGTCACGCTCGCGCGCCCAACGCAGGGAGGAGCAAGCCCATGCCAGCGCCTCGCTGGAGGCGGCTATTTGCCTGCTTGCCTTTGCCACGAGAATCCCCCTTTGATGACCGACACCGCCAATCGTAAGACCGTTGCCCTTATCATGTCAGGCACACAGCGTTAAATGTTCGCTAAGTCTTGCTAACCGGGCGCTGCCGGGGATCAGGCGTCGAGCACGACGTCGGAGAGGGGGCTGCCGATGCAGATGAGCCGGTAGCCCTGCTCCAGCTCCTCGTCGGAGATGGCGAAGGCGAGGTCCTGATCCACCTCCCCTTCCAGACACTTCTGCATGCACGTGGTGCAGGTGCCGCTGCGGCAGTCGTAGGGGAGGCGCAGCCCGGCGTCCTCGGCCTCCTCGAGGATGTACTCGTCCTCGGCGACGTCGATGGTGACGTCGCTCTTTAGAAAAGTCACTTTGTGACTTTTCGCCATCAGCTATCCCTGTTCGGGCGGCACGCGGGCGTGCACTCGTATCATCTCCGCTTGCTGAGAGCTGACTGCTGAAAGCTGACAGCTATTTCGCCTCGAAGTCTTCGCCTGGTGCGCCGCAGACGGGGCACTCTTCCGGGGGCTGAATCCCTTCCATCTCCTCGCCGCAGACGGTGCAGACCATCGTCACGGTCATCGGGGGGTGAGGGGCCTCGCCGTTATCGGCCTCTATCTTCTCGCCTGTGTCGCGTGCGAGGTCCGCGATGGAGACCTTGCCTGTTATGACATCCTCCATCGTGTTGCGCGCGCCACTTAAAGAGTCCTCGACGAGCGGGAGGTCAATGTGGGTCGTGCCCCGCTCGCGCGCCAGCTTCTCTGTCATGTTGCGCGAGATGTTCCGCATGAAGCCTTTGGGTGCCCGCTCCAGACGGTCTATGGCCTCCTGCGTCCAGGTGAACTCGCGACTACCGCCCTCGGGGATGAGATCTCCGGCCTTCTGGAAGGCGGAGTGGTCTATCGGGCACTTGCCGCCCGACGTCTCCTTGACCTTCTCTTTGGCGTGGGAGACGGGGCAGCCTCTGGCGTCCGCCTCCTTCACCTCGGGGGCCTCGCGGCCTGTCTCCTCGCGGTACTGCTGCTCGACGTACTCGCGCGTGATCGTCGTGTAGCCCTTCTTGAGCGCGCTCTTCTCGACCCGCGCCCTCACCCGGCGCTTCTCCTGCCACTCTTCGAGGGCGTCGAGGAACGCTTTCGCATCGTCGGTCCAGTGCAGCTCGCGGCCGTCGTAGACCTGAGCTACGTTCAGGTCGCCTTCGCTCGCGTCGGCCTGCGTGATCTCCTTATCAACCGCGTGGAAGTGGGTGGGGCCGGAGCCGCAGACTGGGCACCTCGCGGGCTTGCCCTTCGCGACGTAGCGGCAGACGTCGCACTCGAAGCGGTCGAGGCCCTGGGCGGAGCGCCGGATCTCCTCCTGCACTTCGGCAGAGACGCCCTCTATGTCCCCCTGGTCCTCCGACTGCCCGAAGCCTCCGCGCCCCCCCTCGAAGATCTCCCGCTTCGCCGCTGCGTCGTCGCCGTCCTTGGAGCCGTTCTCGTGACCGTTTGTCGTCCCCTTCGT
>JARDZQ010000295.1 GCA_029240775.1 Rubrobacteraceae bacterium
GCACCTTAACCGATATTTTGTCTCCGATTCTTGTTGCACTAGAGGTTGTGAAACGTGCTCTTAGTCGCCGGACCGATCTGGATGAGCGAGAGGAACGTCGCGAGCGTGGGATTGAACCATGTCTTTCGAGGCCAGTAAGCGTGCCCACTCTCTTTCGAGCTCGGCGGCTATCTCGCCGGGGATCTCGACGCCGCCGGTCCGCGCGTCCCAGGGACCACCTGAGAGGGAGCCCTCTTTAAGCATAGAGCGCGAGAGTATCTCTTCAGAGTCAGAGTCGAGCAGAACATACAGACGGATCGGAACGTAGAGGGCGAGCTTGCCCTTCCTGGCCTCGGCCTCGTCCCAGTGCTCTTGTTGGTAGACGTCCGAGGTGGCCCAGCCGGAGGCGAAGATGCCGCGGCGCTCGCCGCTCCGGTGTCCCTGGCGCATCATGAAAACCCGGTCTCCGGCGGTGATCTTGCGGTTACGGCCGCAACTCCACGAGGTCGCGTAGAACCCGTGGTCCCTGACGTCGTCTATGCAGTCTCGCAGGTCTTCCCACTTGTATGCCTTCTCCGGGTTGAAGGTGAGCAGGTACGTCGGCGCGTGGTCTCTCTCTGGCGTAAGGTCCGGCTCCGTGTACCTCTCGACGCCGACGATGCGGTCGATCTCGTCTTCCAGCTCCGTGAGAGTAACCGGGGCGGCCGGATCCCCGTGGTAGTGGTCGACGCTCCTAGAGCTCCCGTCTTCGTACTCGACTGAGGTCACACAGCTCGGGGCGCCGGGGAACTCGCGATCCGTGTACGCGTCCTCCAGGCGTGAGTAACTTGCCCTCTCGAAGGCCGCCGCCAGACGTTGCAGTCTTCTCCCGGAGATCTTCCACCTGTGGGTGCCCACTCTTGTGACGTGGGCTTCCCCGAAATACTCCACCTCTCCCGTTCCCGAGACCGTTAGCTTGTAGACCGGGCACGGGCCGGAGCAGCGGGTGCGTTCCAGGGTGATCTTCTTGATCCTCGAAGCCATCCTCTGCCTCTCCGATGACTGGGTTCGCGGATTATACGGGAACGCCCCTGTGCGGCGTTGTTGCCCCGGTAAGCGTCCGGCGCTACGATGACCGCTCGCCGTCGCTCGCAGAGGGGGGATCTCGATGCCTGAAGTCGCGATCATGATCGAGGGCCAGGACGGGCTGGACTGGGCGACGTGGCAGCGGCTGGCACGCACGGTCGAGGACTGCGGCTACGCCGGGCTGTACCGCTCGGACCACTTCACGAACCCTACCGGCCCCGTTCTGGATGCGCTGGAGCTGTGGACCTCTCTTACCTGGCTGGCGGACAACACGAGCCGCGTAGAGTTCGGGCCGCTGGTCTCGCCGGTCTCTTTCCGTCACCCCGTGATCACCGCCTGGCAGGCGTCGGCGGTGGACAGCCTGGCCGGCGGCCGCCTCCAACTGGGTATCGGCGCGGGCTGGCAGGAGCGCGAGCACGAGATCCACGGCTTCGAGCTGCTGGAGACGGGCCGCCGGTTCGCCCGCTTCGAGGAAGGCCTCGAGGTCATCATCCTCCTCCTGCAAAGCGGCGGACCCGTCTCGTTCGACGGCGAGTTCTACCGGCTGCAGGACGCGGTGCTAATGCCCCGGTCCCCGCGCCCCGGCGGACCGCCCATAGTCATCGGCGGCAACGGCCCACGGCGCACGCTCCCGCTAGCCGCCCGCTACGCCGACGAGTGGAACGCGCTCCTCGTAACCCCGGAGCGGTTCGCGGAGCTGAGCGCCCGCCTCGACGAGACACTGCGGGAGATCGGGCGCCCGCCCGAGCAGGTACGCCGGACGCTGATGACACGCGCCGTCTTCGGGCGAACCAACTCCGACGTCGAGCGCAAGCTGGCGGGGCAGTCCGCGGACGAGCTGCGCGCTTCGGGTGTCGTCATCGGGACCGGGTCCGAGGTCGCAGAGCAACTCGCCCGGCTGGACGAGGCCGGCGTCGAGCGGGTGATGCTGCAGTGGCTCGAGACCGAAGATATCGACGGCCTGGAGGCCATGGCGGAGGCAGTGCTGACCCCTTAAAGGGCGGATAGAATGGGGGCATGGCTACCCGCGCGAGGCTGGTCGGGTTCAACCACGTCGCCCTTGTGGTCGGCGACATCGAGGAGGCGCTGGAGTTCTACGGGCGTCTCTTCGAGGTGAAGCTGCGCGGGCGCGGACCCGGCATGGCGTTTATCGACGCGGGGGACCAGTTCATCGCGCTCTCCGAAGGGAGTAGCCGGGGGCGGGACGGACACCGCCACATCGGGATGGTGGTGGACGACAGACGGGCAGTGAGGCGGGCTCTCAAAGAGATGGACGTCGAGATCCTGCCCGGCAGAGGGCTGGACTTCCTCGACCCGTGGGGCAACCGCTGGCAGGTTGTAGAGTACTCCGAGGTCCAGTTCACCAAAGCCCCGCACGTACTCCGGGGGATGGGCCTAGGCCAACTGAGGAAGAGTGAGGACGCCCTGGAGGAGCTGCGAAGGAAGGGGCTGGCCCCGGGCTAGAACGATTTGCGGAGAGGTTGAGCTTTTGAAGGTTTTAGGCTCTCAAGTTCTTGGACATCGGGACTCGGTCGAGGGCTGTAACTCATCACCTCAGAACCTCAAAGCCCTGGAGCCCTGCGCCGCGGAAGGCGCGAACCTTTGGCAAACCGCTTTAGAGTGGATGAATTGAAGGCCGAGATACAGGAGATCGTGGACCGGGAGACGAGGGCCTGGGACACCCGGGACGTGGATCTGTTGCTCTCCGTCTTCCACCCGGACATGGTCTGGCCCTGGCCGAGGACTCCCAGATCCCACGACCCGATGGAGTGGGTGCTGGAGTGGGGCCGCTACGACGCCGAGAGGTGGGGGAGGGGCTGGCGAGAGCTCTTCGAGACGCACGAGCTCGTGCGTAACGAGCGCGAGACCCGCAAGATCGAGGTCTCCAGTGAGGGCGACGGGGCGTTCGCCGTGGTGGACATAGACACCGTGTGGCGTGATGCGGACGGAAATGAGAGCCGCTGGAAGGGGCGGGTGTGCAAGGTGTACTCGAAGGTCGGCGGCGAGTGGAAGATGACGATGCACACGGGGGTGCTCGAGTACCCTTAGGAGCGACGTGAGCGGGGTAGTGTAGGGGCGCGTGGGCATCGCGGGTGACATAGCGCTCATACTGGTCGCGGCCCTTATCGGCGGGCTCGTCGCCCAGCGGATCGGGCTGCCCCTGATCCTGGGCTACATCCTGGCGGGCGTCGTGGTCGGGCCAAACACCGGCGGACCTACGGTCAGCTCGGTCCACGACATCGAGCTTTTGGCCGAGATCGGGGTTGCGCTGCTTCTGTTCGCCATCGGGCTGCACTTCTCGCTCGACGAGCTGGCCCCTGTGCGGCGGGTCGCGCTCCTCGGGACGGCGGCGCAGATGGCGCTCACTATCGTCTTCGGCTACGGGCTGGGGCGGCTGCTCGGCTTCGGGTGGCAGGAGGCGGCGTGGTTCGGAGCGCTGCTCTCGCTCTCCAGCACGGCCGTCGTCCTCAAGTCGCTCTCCGAGCAGGGCGTGATGGGGACCTTGTCGAGCAGGGTCATCGTCGGGATGCTCATAGTGCAGGACCTCGCGGTCGTGCCCCTCATCATCATTCTCCCCGAGCTCGGGAACCTCGGCCAGGGGCTCTCCGAGCTCGGGGTCGCTGTGTTGCGGGCCGGGGCGTTTCTCGCGGTGATGGTGGTCTTCGGGAGACGGGTCCTCCCGTGGCTCATGGCGCGTGTGGCGGCCTGGAACTCGCGGGAACTGTTCCTGATCTCCGTGGTCGCCATCGGGCTCGGGGTGGGCTACGCGACCTACCTCTTCGGTCTCTCTTTCGCCTTCGGCGCGTTCGTGGCAGGG
>JARDZQ010000296.1 GCA_029240775.1 Rubrobacteraceae bacterium
GGTCGCCGCCTTCGTCATCCGGGTGGTGACGGCGTTACGCTTGTGTCCGCGATGGCGACCACGTCCTCCACGTCCGCCTCGCAGGCGGCTTCAGTTCACCGCTCCAGCCACAGTGGTGCCTGGGATCGACAGCGTTCAGTCCTATGTTCAAAGCGCGACCTCGGGGCTCAGCACATCCTCCTCGGTCCGCCATCCCGCCCGCTTGCTCGGGCATCCTATTCACTGCGGCTCCATTGCAGCAGAGAGCGATAAATTCGGGGTGAAAGTTCGGGCGCGGTTCGCCGGATAGAGGTGGCGCCCCAGGCCGGGTCAGACCGTGTCGGGGGATTCCGCCGTTCCGAGGCGCCGTATCGCCCCGATAAGCTCACCGGGGGTGGAGAGCTTGTCCATTATCTCGCTGGCTCCGGCCTGGGCGGCCCTCTCGAGGCTCGCGGGGTCCAGGCTCGCGCTCAGGATCAGCACGGCCACGTCGGGGTTGGTAACGCGCAGGTAAGAGATCAGGTCCGCCCCGTTCCCGTCGGGGAGTCCGAGGTCGAGGACTGCCACATCGAACCTCACCACCGCCGCGTGCTCGCGCGCTTCGGTGAGAGATCCTGCCTGAGCCACCACTTCGAGATCCGGCTGCCGGTCCAGCAGGGCTACCATCAGGCGCCTGAAGTCGGGCTGATCCTCGACGAGCATGACGCGGGTCCGCGTTGCAAGCTCTTCCCCCTGCATTCCTATCCTTTCTGCGGTACCGGGGCCTGTAAGCGCACCGTGGTTCCCTTTCCAGTCTCGCTCTCGACGAGCAGTTTACCCCCGACGACGGCGGCTCGCTCGCGCATGCTGCTCATCCCTACGCCGGGACGGGTCTCCGGCCCGAACCCCCGCCCGTCGTCCGAGATCTCGACGACGAGATCGCTCCCCTCCATTCTCAGCGAGACCGAGACCTTCTTCGCCCCCGAGTGGCGCCTAGCGTTGGTGATCGCCTCCTGGATCACGCGCGACAGCTGCGTCCCGGTCTCGCCCAGCGAGGCCGAAGGGACCCCCTCCCCCACCTCGAGGCTTACCTCGCAGTCCGGAGCCCTTGATCTGCTCCTCTGCACCACGGACTTCACCACCTCGGGGAAAGAGCGGTCTCGCTCCTCTTCGAGGCGCAGGTCGTTGACCGCGTCGCGCAGCCCCCGAGCGGCACGCCGGATCGCGTCGATAGCTCCCTGCAGCTGCCCCTCGACTCTTGTGCCTTCTACCTCGAGCTTCATAAGCTCCATGGTCGCCGAAGTGTAGGAGAGGTCCTGCAAGACACCGTCGTGCAGATCGCGCGCGATCCGCCTGCGCTCGGCGTCCCTGATCTCCCGCAGGGCGTCTGCTGCCCGCCTGCGCTCGGTAATGTCGCGGAAGATGTTGACCGCCATGCGGACCCTGCCCCGCTCGTCGAAGACGGGCGTCGCCCTGGCGATGGACCACCGCTCCTCGCCCGTCGCCAGGACGCGGAAGCGCAACACTTCCTCTGGCCCTTCCTCACCCGCGAGCGCCCTGCGCCCCGAAAGCCTCTCGAGCGGGAAGGGATCTCCCTCCTCGTCCAGCAACTCGATCTTCTCCATCACTTCGCGGAGCGGCGCCTCGATTAGAGCCTGGCCAGAGGGGTAGCCGATCATCTTCGCCGCCGCCTCGTTGGCGTAGACAATCTGCCCGGTAGCGTCCTGAGCGGTTACGCCGTCCGCGACCCCCTCGAGGATTATTTGCAGCTCGTCCCTAGAACTCCGCAGCTCCGCCTGGGCCCACTCCCGCTCGGCGATCTCCCTCTGTGCCTCCTCGTAGAGCCTGGCGTTGTCTACCGCCAGCGCCGCCCGGCGGGCGAGCTCCTCAGCGAGGTCGAGATCTGCCTCCTCGTACCTGCGGCCCGACTCGGCCGAGACCAGGGTAACTACTCCAAGCGTCCTCTCACGCGCGTTCATCGGCACAAGAATCACGGACGTGAACCCGATCGCGCGCAGTAGCTCGAGGTGCTCCTCGTCGATTGCTGCGGCCTGGAGCATCTCGTCTGTAACCTCGGGATAGAACTCGACACGGCCCGTCCTGAGCACCTCGGGCACCCCGCTGGCGGCTTCGGGGTCGGGCGGATAACGCGCCTGCAACTTGAGGGCGAGGGCTACCTTATTCGGGTCCGGGTGCTCCACCGCCAACCTCTCGACGGAGCCATGCTCCAGGACGTCCACGGCGCACCAGTCCGCGAGCGTGGGCACCGCGAGCCGGGCCACACTCCTTAGCGTCACCCGGTAGTCGAGCGAAGAGGAGAGCAGGGCGCCGGTGTCGGCCAGGAAGCGCTGCTTCTCCTCGGCCCGCTTGCGCTCGATGGCAGCGGCTAGCACGTTGGCCACCGCTCTGAGAAAGTTGGCGTCGTCCTCGGTGAATACCCTGCGTTCCCTGGTGTGCGCGCCCAGGATGCCAAACGATCGTCCTTCGGGCCTGATGATCACCGTCATGCCGCTTCGCACCCCATGCTCGTGCAGCAAGCGGTGCCCCCTGAAGCGCTCCTCGGAGCGCAGATCCTCGCAGATCACCGGCTCCTCCGAGAGAAGGGTGTACCCCGCCTGGGTGTCGCGTCCGGCCCCGACCGTAGCCCGGCCCACTAGCCCTTCATCCCAGCCTACGCCAGCCCTCAACATAAGCTCCTCGGCGTCCGGGAGCAGCTCCAACACCTTGGAATACTCGACATCCAGGACCTCGGCCACCAACCCGACCGCATCCTCCATTAGCTGCTGAAGATCCGTGCTGCCAAGAGCCCGCTGGCCGAGCTCGGCGACCGCCGCCTGCTGGCGAGCCCGAGCCCTGACCTCCAGCTCGCTGGTCCCGAACTCCCGCGCCCTCGTCTCGGCTTCCCGCCGGGAAGAGTGCATGCTCTCCGCCAGCAACCCGATGATTGCCCCCTCCACCACGAACACGATCAGGCGCAGACCCTGCCCGAACCCTCCAAGGTCGAACGAATACTGCGGAGAGAGGAAGAAGTACCAGCTTAAGAGGACGGAGAGACCGGTTGCCAGCAGCCCCGGCCCCAGGCCACCGAACCAGGCGGCTACCATCACGGCGGCGAAGAACGCCATAAAGGGACTCGCGTTGGGGCTCGCCCCGAATAGCGGGATCAGCAGAATCTGGACCAGGAGCGCCAGCACTACGGCGACCGCCGCCGCGCCGTAACCTAAGGCCCACGGACGCGTGCTCGCCGGCTCTTCGGCGGGTCCCTTACCCGAGGCGCCAATGCGCTCTTCTGTCGCTTCCCCAGACACCCCGTCTCCATGTCGCGGGCACCGGGCTACGTTAGCCTAAAGTATCTGTCCAAGGGTATTTTACCCCTATGCCGGATGCGCCGTCCAACGGAGATCGAACCACGCATCGCGCGATTATCGATGGAGGAGCGCTCGAAGTGATGAAGTCATGGAATTCATGGCAGTCTCATCTCAGACTGCTTGGATGCACAGGTGCCTGTACGAGAGGACGGTTAATGAGCAGAGAGAGTGTGGTCTGGATCATGGACGACGACCCGCTTCACACCTTCATACCGAGGTTCAATCCGAGGAAGTTCAACCTCCTGGCGACGCCAGCCCTGTACCCGTACGGATCCTAAGCAGGGAACGAACGGATCCTCACCCGTTCACAGCTGTGGGTGCGAGCGCCCGTGTCGATGCTGCACACATCATAGTCCTGTGTGCGGGGGGGGTTGCAGGATTCAGGCTGCTGGCGTTCCTAGCGTATCCGGTCGGTGGCAAGGGTACTTCCTGGCGGAGCACCAAGGACTACCCTCCGGTGGGCCATCCCCTTCCGCTGTCTACCGCCCTGTCGTCTTGCTCCTCCAGGTGAC
>JARDZQ010000297.1 GCA_029240775.1 Rubrobacteraceae bacterium
GCCCGTGCTGCTCTTCGGCTCGGGCGGCCAGCTCGTCGAAGTCTACAGGGACCGGGCGCTCGCCCTGCCCCCTCTCACCACGACGCTCGCCCGGCGCACCATGGAACGGACCCGCATCTTCGGGGCCTTGGGAGGCGTGCGCGGCAGGGCGCCGGTAGACACGGCGGCGCTCGAGAGGCTCTTCGTGCGCTTCTCGCAGCTCGTCGTGGAGCAGCCTTGGATCCGGGAGATGGACATAAACCCGCTGCTCGCCTCCCCCGAGCGCCTCCTCGCTCTGGATGCGCGCGTCGTGTTGCACCCGCCGGATACCGAGGAAGAGGATCTGCCCCACACGGCGATCCGGCCCTACCCTACGCAGTACGTGTGGGTGGAGGAGACGCGCGACGGCGAGCCGGTTACGATCCGCCCGATCCGGCCCGACGACGAACCTCTTATGGTGAGGTTCCACGAGTCGCTCTCGCCGCAGAGCGTCTACATGCGCTACTTCCACATGCTCGGCCTGAGCCAGCGCACGGCCCACGAGCGCCTGACACGCCTGTGCTTTATAGACTACGACCGCGAGATGGCCCTCGTCGCCGAGCGCACGAACCCCCAGACCGGGGAACGCGAGATCATGGGCGCGGCCCGCCTGAGCCGGAACGGCAACGTCCCCGATGAGGCGGAGTTCTCGATCCTGATCAGCGACCGCTACCAGCGCCTGGGCGTCGGGAGCCTGCTCGTGAGCAAGCTCCTTACGGTGGGCCGCGCCGAGGGCCTGCGACGCATAACCGCCGACATCCACTTCGAAAACTACCCGATGCAGCGAATCGCCAAAAAGCTCGGCTTCAGGCTCCACCGCGACACCGAAGAGATGGTAGTGAAGGCCGACCTCGACCTCTACCAGCTGGCATAAGTAAGAGCCGGCCCTCCGAAGAAGGCCGGCCCTCTACCAACGCCGCCCGCGCTACAGGCGCGTGGGGTTATCCGCTACCACCAAACGCTCCCGCCGGCCACGATGCTGTCTCTTCTCCTTCGTCCCAACCTCTCTCCAAGAATCGCCCCCAGATCGCCAGCCCTACGACATCTCTCACCTCGTCTCTTTGCTCCCGATCTGTGCGTATTACCTAAGTGTTACATCTAATACGCTGGTCCGTATCATCCAAATTGCGTATTCTTAGCGATTTCTCGCCGTTCGACTCTGATATCTGTCCCGGATCCCTACACCAACCAGCCCGCGTAGCCGGGAATCGTTCCCGAGACAGTCATGCTATCGTCGCCTCTCCCCCCTCCAAAAACCCGCCTAATCGCTAATGATTCCCATTAATCAGGAACAATAATTGTTCTTGATTTTTGGGCTTGTGCGGCTATACTTCGGAGGTGAGCAAGACGGTTTTTAAGGGGAGGGGGCAGCGTTGACGGCGTTGATGGAGCGGTTAGGTCTCGGGGGTCGGGAGATGACCGCTTCGGGGCACAGCAAGAACTTCGTGCTCAAGGTCGTGCAGCCTGGTCTCGTCGGTCTCATGGACGGGTCGGTCTCGACGTTAGCGCCGCTCTTTGCGACGGCGTTTGCGACGAGAGATCCGCGGATCACCTTTCTGGTGGGGTTAGCGGCTGCGGTGGGGGCGGCGATCAGCATGGGCTTCTCGGAGGGGCTCTCGGACGATGGGACGCTGACCGGGCGTGGGCATCCTTTCTTGAGGGGGACCATCACGGGGGTTGCGACGTTCGTCGGGGGGATACTGCACACGTTACCGTTCCTCATACCGCATGTGAGCCTGGCGCTCTACGTCGCCTTCGGGGTAGTCGGCGTCGAGTTGCTTGCCATCTCCTTCATCCGCTACCGGTACTTCGAGATGAGCTTCTTCATGTCGGCGGTGCAGGTGATCCTGGGCGGGGCGCTGGTCTTCGCCTCCGGCATCCTTATCGGCAGCGCGTAGGTCTGGCGGTCGGCTGTATTTCGGGAGCGAGGTGAACCGTCAGTACTTGCTGGCTAGACCCAGCACGTCGCCGCGCCCCAGGCTCCTCTCCGAGCTCTGGCACGGTCCATTGGAGGTTTCGCTCATGGTCAACTTAGCGTGCGATGACTCCGAGATGTCGTCCAGACCGAAGGTGTGACCTCGTTCGTGCGTCACGGTGCTCGCCAGGTCGTATTTCCCCCTGCACGAGCGGGCCTCCGGGCGGGTGGTCCAATTGAAGTTCGTCTTGTTTATCTTTATGTCCGACCAGTGGACACGATCGTAGCCGTCCTCTAGGGCCACGACCGTGCACGTGACGGCGAGCGCCGTCTTGGGCAGCCTGCCGAAGGAGACCACGGTCTTCCTATCGTTGCCGGTGCAGCTGCCGCCCGTGCCCACCTGGGCGTGGTCTCTGGTGGAGCCGTCGTACGATATAGACACGTACGAGGGAACGCGATCACCGAGGCGGCAGTTGTTCCGCGTATTTGCAATGTTCGCTGTGCCACTGCGTATTGCGCGCACAGCGCCCTTGCGTGAGAGCTCGTCAGGGGTCGTTCTAGGGTTGAAGCGCCAGAGGAGGTCGCCCTTCACCTTGCTGTTCAGGTCGTCGTAGGCGCCATCTGAGCACTCGCCCGGGCTGCTCGCCGCACCGATCTCCGGCTCGCCCTGCTCTTCCTCGGACTCGTCCCCGACATACCTCAACTCGACGGTTCCGTTCCTGTAGCGCGTGACTTCGAGCTCCTGCGAGCCGTCCCTGGTCAGAGCATCCACGTAGACGCTCTCGCCGGGGCCGGGAACGACCGTCCCGATACCGTTGTCCGTGATCACCCTCCCGCCGATCGGACAGTTCTCGAGATCGAGGGTCTTGGGCAACGCGGCGGCCGCGATAGAGCCGCCGGACTGGCAGGCTTCCGGACTCGTTGTCTGCGCCGCGGGTGTTCGGGTGATCATGCCCACGGCGAGAGCGGCGAACGCGAAGGCCGCGCACAGCAAGCCCAGCCGTCTCAACGTTTTTCACCTCTCGAGTGGGACCGAGCCAGGCGAGCAACGATGCCTGCGGTCCCGAACAGGGTCGAGTGAATTGCCGTGTGTCCTGATATAACTGCCATGTCCTCCGCGTGTCGTGTCTCGCCATCATACCAGCATGCACGACCTGGCGTGGCGCCCTCCAGCACCGTTCCTAACTAGCGTGGCAGCTCGTAGAGCTGGAGGTCGTTGCCCTCCGTATCCTTGAAGGTCGCCACCCTGCCCCATTCGTGCTCGGAGATTCCGGCTGGAAAGTCTACCCCTTTGCCATTGAGGTCCTCGACCGCCGCGTCGAGCCCGCCCTCGGGCCGGAAGGTTATAACGGGCCCGCCGCCAGCCTGCGCTCCCTCCGGCTCGCGGCCGTTGAGGCCGATGTTCAGGCCGCCCGCGTCGATCTCGGCCCACGGTCCGTCGCGTTTGATCGGCTGGAAGCCCAGCGTGTTCTGGTAGAAATCCAGTGCCCGCTCGATGTCCTGCACGGGCACCCACACGTTCGCTACTCCCTTGACCATTACCCTCCTGTTCGCGGAACCTGCCCTCCGACCACAGGATCGAAGAGCATGACCGCGAAAACTGTGAGCTAAAACACCGGGGCATGCAGCGGATGGTCGCTGGGGCGAATTACCTAGCCGGAATTACCCGCAGCGGCTAATCGGAATCTCCGATGAAGAACCCACCCGGACGGAGGATGCTGTAGGGGATCGGGGCTCGTCCCCACCCGTTTGGCCAGCGGAGGCAGCAGGCGTTATGCTGGTCCTCGAAGAAAGTGGTGCAGATCTCTTGAGCAACGGCGAAGAAGAGAACATCCGCGTAGCGGTGGTGGACGACCAGCGGCTCTTCACCAAGGGCCTCTCGGG
>JARDZQ010000298.1 GCA_029240775.1 Rubrobacteraceae bacterium
ATATAGTCCACGTCCTTCTTTACGTAGACGTCGTAGCTGGCCTCCCCGCTCACGAGTCCCGGCTCGCCCAGATCACCACCAACACCAACCCCACTATGGCGCCGACCACCACGCCGACGATGGGAGCCACCCGCGAGTCGAAGAACGCCGCGGCGAGCAGGCCCCCGAAGGTCGAGGCGAGCAGCACCACGGCTAGAGCGACGATCCTCCTGGTGTTGAACGACACGCTATCTCCGTTCTGCTTCGCTCAGAGGCCAAAGTAGCTTTCGCCTCATCTGCCGAGCCCGGTGGTCCTTTTGCGCTCGAGAAAGCGGGCGCGAAGGTTGCGACTGGCGACATAGTCCTTGCGGGCGTCGGCGGCCCTCTTGCTGGTGGCGACGTAGTCCGCTCTCTCTACCATCTTGGTCTCGAAGTTGTTGCCATCGGGGAACTCGCCTACGAGGTACACGCGCCGGAAGCTCAGGGCGTCTTGGACCTCCTCCCCCTCCAGAAGGGCGTACACGCTCGCGTGCGTCCATCTCCTCGAGGGCAAGTCGAGCGTCCACAAACCCTGCTTCGAGACCGCGTCCTTCAGGCGAGCAACCGCCACGCGGTCGCCATCCGCCCCGTCGAACGCCACCGATGGACCGCGCAGACCCGTGGCCAAGGCCCCCTCGTTGAACAGATCCACCTCGAACGAGCAGACCGCCCGCCCCAGCGGCCCCGCCCCCTCGTAGACCGCCACGTCCCAGTCCGAGGCGACGCACTTGACCCTCGGCATCTCCCTGAAGCGGCGGCCCACGAACAGCCCAACGAGCACCCCGGTCACACCAATCGCCCCCCCGACAGCGCAGCCTATAAGGACGACCACCACCGCCGCGTCTAGGTTCACGTCGCCCCCCAGAAGCACACGGCGGCCAGCGCAGACCACAGAAAGAACGCCATCGCCGCGAGCCATGCCTGGGCGACCGCCCCATATCGCTCAGCCGCCATGAAGAGTTGTGCGCTACCGATGGCACCCAAGGCGGCGAGCAAGGACCAGACGAAATAGTCCACAGCGCTCATCACCCGAACACGCTCCGCCACCAGGCGCGCAGCCGGACGCGGGAGCTAGGCTTCACCCTTACCCGAACCATCTCCTCCACTTCTGCCCCTCGCGTTCCCCTTTCACTCGGCTCGTTCCATCCCTGGCGAACATGAACGCAGTGGAGTCAACTTCAAGTTGAGGTTCAGTTTCCGAGGAGTCGCTCACCCGAACCCACACTCGATCGCAGAGTCTTTATCGGACCTTAGACTACCCCTTATGTTGCGTATCCTGGCCGTGCCAACGGGAACGACTAAGGCCTCCGCAGTGTCCTGCCCGGTTGGACATCGACTCGCCGTGCTCGAACCCCCGACTGGTTATTCCTTCGGGTAAAGGATAAACCCTCGAGCGCAGGTTCGTACTCGGCCACAAGATGTCTGGTCTGATGCTCTACTGCAACGCTACATGTGGCGCTCTCGACTAACACTACGGCCCGCAGGCGGGCGATGCCTGCTTCGTTACCCAACCGGAAGGGCCGAGAAAGGTGCTTGTGACCCCACAATAGGTTCTCGTAGGTCTCCGCTCCGGCTTGGCTTCGAGGTTGCTTTCCTTCATCCCGGGCCGCCTCGTCCTCGGTCTTGCCTCGTGCACGCCTGCGCCGGCAGCCGCCGACGCCGTCGGAGGGGCTAACGGACAGGGCTTCCCGGCCCCACAACCCGCGCTCACTCCCGAGCAGCTACCACAAGATCTCCCAGCGCGCTAGGAAGACTCGTACTTGCACGCCACGTCTGGAGTCCTCGACGAGCGCTCGTAGCAGCCCGATGATGGCCTCTTTTCTGGCCTCCTCCTGTGCGGCCGTCGTCGTGCCCTCCCACCCCGGCTCCATCCAGCGCGGGCTCCTCTGCCTGGCTTTCCTCTTACCGGCCGCCCCCGAGTGTGCGAAGGCCCAGGGCACTCCCCTCCATTACGCCTGGCCTCCTAGCAGCTTCCCGCACCGCGGCATGTTCTGCCGTCATATCTTCTCCCTCTACCTAACCCTCAACCTAGGACGTCACTCGAGACCAACTAACCCTCGATCACGCTTTACCTGAGACGGGGTCTAGGAGCTGTCCCGGGGCGCGTGGTCGACCGGGCACACGGCATCGAGGGCATGATAACCGTGCTCGAGGGAATTGGGAGTCTGCCAGGCGCGTTGTTGACGCGTCTGGCGCACGACTTGTGGTGGCGGTATCGCCGCCAACGCGCTGCGTGTAGTGGAACCAGCAAAACGTGGGAGAAAATGCGTGTCTCTGCGGGCCACACCTACCCCAACAGTAGCGTCTGCGGTATCAGGTCGCGAGGCAACGTCGCCACTTCGCGACAGGGGAATAGTGGTATCGTCGGCGTTATCGTGCTCGGGAGCGACTCAGGTCGAGAACACGTGTCGGCCATACGAATGCGGTGTACCCGCCGGGGTCCCTACGAAGCAGCTGCTCCAGCCCGCTCCTGAAGAACAGCGCGAATACTGGAGTATCGCGTTGCCGATACCCGCGACAGCTTCAGTCACTACTTCTCGAACGATCGTCACCGCGCCGACAATGCGGGAGACGGCTAGCACCGTGATTCCGAGGAGTGCAAAGGGCACCAAACCCGAGGCGGAGAGGAGCCTGATCAGGGTAGGTGCTTCGGTGTCGTCTCAGCTCATAGTAGTCCTCTTCATCGACCCACTCGCGACTCTGAGCAGACTACCTGATGAGCGGCTCTCGGACATCTCGGCACCTGGTTCATCGAGCATCGGGGGGTGCCAAGGCTCGGTGTGCGGCGAGGGAGACGTCCTGGATTGTTTCTCTAGCCTCTGCCTCCGTGGCCCCTTCAGAGAAGACGACGACGTAGTAGCCCTGGTCGGCGCCGTCTGTCCCATCGGGAAACACCTTCCCGGCGTCGCTGAAGGTGCTCTCGTAGGAGCCGATCTTGTGGGCGACGCGTGTACCCTCCGGTAGCGCCCGAGGCAGGCGATCCTCGAAGGCAGTGCCCGTCATGATGTCCAGCATCTCGGCTGAGAGCTCGGGGCTAGTGTAGGAGGGGTCCGCTATGGCCTTGAGCACAAGCAGGATGTCGTTGGGGGTGGTGGTGTTTGGTATCCAGTAGCTCGTCGAGCGCGCGCCTATGCGGCGAAGCTCGGCCTCTATCTCCTTCTCCCCCAGGTAGCGGTTGAGCATGACCTCGGCGGTGTTGTCGCTCTCCTTGATCAAGAACCTCGCGCACTCGCGCAGAGTCATGGTGGTCCCTACGGGGTAGCGGTAGAGCACTCCGGTGCCCTCCGCCCAGACGTCAGAGGACCGCATGGTTATCTCGTCTTCCAGGCTCAACTCGCCTCGGGAGGCGGCCCCGTAGAGCGTGAGCAATGCGTAGAGCTTGCTGAGGCTTGCGGCGACGAAGCGCCGGTCGCCGTTGAGTGAGGCGCTCTCGCCAGAGTAGGGGTCGAAGACCACCATCCCGTGGGTGCCAGCGTGCGCCTGCGAGATGCTCCGCAACCGTTCGTCTAGCTCCTCCATAGCGCGGACTCGCGCGGGGTCTACGGGGGGCTCGGGCGCTTCCGCCAAGGCCGGTTGGTCCACGGCCTCAAGCGTCATGATCTCTGGCGGTCTCTCGTGGTACCACAGGATAGCCCCAACCGCGACAAGGCAAGCGACGATGCCGAGCGCCAGCAGCAGCACCACCCGTGGCCTTCGTCCTGGCCCCCGCCTTCGGTCACTTCGGCTCCACCCGGACCCCCTCGAAGCTGAACCCCGCGGTGCCCGTGGCCGGAGCCCATAAGATCGTCTCGCCCGTCC
>JARDZQ010000299.1 GCA_029240775.1 Rubrobacteraceae bacterium
GACGTTGATCCAGAACTGCTTGCCGATCCCCACCTGCAAGAACACGCCGAGAGGAGGCAAGAGTATGGCGATTACGATGCGTAGCAGGTCCATCCAGAGCCTCCTTGTAGTGGCTTATTCTACTTACTACGCAGTGCATCTCTGATAGTTGCTGCTCCTCTAAACGAGCCATCTCGGACTCCGGCCAGTAGTTTCGAGGTACCTACATTGGGAATATGTGATCACTGACGGAGACGTCCAGCCGAGAGGGAAGAGAAAGTGAGCGAGAACATAAGCAGGGGCCAGCAAGCGGCAGAAGAGATCGCTCGAAGGTGGATCGCCACGATGCAGGCAATGGCCGATCAGATCCAGAGGCAGCAGCAGACTTTCCAGCAGCTGATGCAGGACACCATGGCTTCCTACGTCCAGCTCTTGAATACCCCGCCCTTCTACGTCTCCCAGCAGCCGCAAGAAGAAGGCCAACTGGCAACGGGGCAGACCTTCCATCAGGCCTCGGAGCAGTGGATGCAGCTGGCACAACAGCAGCAGCAGACCTTCCAGGAGATGTCCCAACAGTGGATGGAGCAGGCTGTAGCCCAGCAGGAGGCGTTCCAGCAGGTGGTCCAGCAGTCGTTGGCCGCCTACACGGAGCTCTTTAAACCTTCCAGGTGAACCCGGCGGACTAACGATCCCGCGACGTACGGTGACCGGATGGCCGAGGAGTACGACGAGTGGTTCGGTATCCCAGGCGACGCTGAAGACGCGGTCACTTTCCTGAGCGGGCTGGCGGACCGGGGTCGTGCACTGGAGCTGGGTATCGGGACAGGGCATGTGGCACTACGTTGGCTGAGAGAGGGACCGAGGTCCACGGCATCGACGCCTCCAAAGCGCGATGGTGGAGAAGCTACGGGCCAAGCCAGGAGGGCAGTGTGTCCTCGTAAACATCGAGGACTTCGCGGACGTTGCCGTCGAGGGCCGCTGAAAGCTACCTGATCGGCGCTCCCATCGCGTGGTAGCCGCCGTCGACGTGGATGAGCTCGCCTGTGGTAGCTGGCCACCAGTCGGAGAGAAGGCTCACGACCGCGCGTCCAACCGGCTCGGGGTCACCCGTGTTCCAGCCCAACGGGGCCTGCCGTCCCCACTCGCCCTCTATCTCCTCGAAGCCGCTGATGCCCTTGGCGGCCAGAGTCTTTATGGGGCCGGCGGAGACGAGGTTGACCCTGATGCCCCTCTCGCCGAGGTCACGCGCGAGGTAGCGGGAGGTGGATTCGAAGGCGGCCTTCGCGACTCCCATCCAGTCGTAGGCGGGCCAGGCTACGCGGGCGTCGAAGTCGAGGCCGACGACCGAGGAGCCGGGCTTCATGAGGTCGGCGAGACCGACCGCGAGGGCCTTGAGCGAGTAGGCAGAGGTCTGCAAGGCCGTCGCTACGGAGGGCCACTCGGCCGTGAGGAAGTTTCCTCCGAGGGCGTCCTCGGGGGCGAAGGCTATGGCGTGAACAAGGCCGTCGAGCTCGCCCCAGCGCTCTTTGAGGTCGTTCGCCACCGCCTGTATGTCCTCCGGCTGGTTGACATCGAGCTCGAGGATGGGCGGCTCGGGGTCGAGGCGTTTGGCGGTGCGGGCTGTGAGGTTCATAGCCCTCCCGAAGCTGCTCAGGGCTATCTGTGCGCTCTGCTCGGTCGCGAGGCGTGCCGCCGCGAAGGCGATGGAGCGCCGGTCCAGGACGCCGGTTACCAGTACCTTCTTGCCTTCGAGCAGCCCGCCCATCCGTCCTCCTGAGATCTCGCCGTAGACTATGCCGCGGCATAGTCTAGGTTATGCGCTGCGCCCTGGCTAGACAGGCCTAGAGCGGTTTGCAGAGAGAATGAGCCTCCGAAGAATCTAGGTTTTTAGGCTTTCAGGTTCCTGGGACCTCGAGTATCGCAGAACGTTAGAGTCCTGCTTCGCGCAAGGCGCGACCCCTTTTGTCAGCCGCTCTAATTGGAGGCCGTGTTCTTCTCACCCGACCTCTGTCGCTCGTAGGAGGCCTCGACCCTACCCTCCCAGGCCAGCAGGTCATCGCGGAGGGTTTCTATCTTCTCATCACCCTGTTGCTCGATGATGTTGTTGCGTTCGTAGGGGTCATTCGAGAGGTCGAAGTACTCGTCGGGCTTGTTGCCGAAGTTGTAGACGTACTTCTCTTCGTCCCTGATGCTCGCCAGGCACGTGAGCTCATGGTAGCAACTCGCCATAAGCGTGCGGCCCTCGGGCGGCGAGAGCATCGAGGCTCCGGGGTAGGCGCCGCCGCGGACTTCATAGCCAAGCAGGTCAGCTACCGTGGGAAGTACGTCCAGCTCGTTCACCGCCGGCTCGACCGTCTCTCCGTTCTCCCAGCGACCGGGCTCGTGGATCACGAAAGGTATATGGAGCCCCTCCTCGTAGATAGTGTTGTCGTGCTGCTTGAGGCCGTGCTCCTCGAAGCCCTCTCCGTGGTCCCCGAACACGATAAACGTCGTCTTCTCGTAGAGCCCGAGCTCTTTGTACTGGTCGAAGAGGTTGCGCAGGAAGAAGTCCTGGTAGCGGACCGTGTTCAGGTAGCGGTTGAGCTCCTTGTCCTCGGCGAACTTCCTCTTGCCGTAGGTGTCGGGGACGACGTAGTTGTGGTGCGCCGTGACGGTCAGGTAGGTCGCCAGGAACGGCTCGTCACCGTGCTGCTGGAGCCACTCCCTGCTCGGCTCCAGCATGATGTCGTCCTCGTAGCCGAAATAGTTCGTCTTCTCGTAGCCCTTCTTGCTCATGTCCTCCGTCGCGTAGAAGTCCTCGTACCCAAGGTTCTCGACGAGTTGCGTGCGCCGCTCGAACTTCTCGGTCGCCGACTGGAAGAAAGCGGTCCGGTAGCCGTGGTCTTCGAGGAGCTCGGGCAGGCAGCGAGCCGGGATGGCCTTCGGTTCGGACTCGGTCCTCCGGGTGTCCAGCGGCGGGGACACCCCGCACAGGGAGGCCACGAGCGCCTTCGAGGTGTGAGGCACCACAGTGTAGGCCCGCTCGAAGAGGAGGCTCTGCCGTGCGAGTCCAGCCAGGAACGGGGTCGTATTCAGGTCCTCTTCGTACGCCGTCGTTGAGCGCGCGCGCGTCGACTCGAGGACGACGATCACGACGTTGCGCCCGCTCGCCTCGGGGGTCTGTACGAACCGGGTGTCGGTCGGGAGCGCGCCGGCGGCGAGCTTCGTCTCGATCTCCGGCGTAGCCAGCTCGCCGACGACCATGTTAGCCAGGGCGTCCCGCGAGAAGGCGTTGCCCGCCCCCGTCGCACTCGGCAGCAGGGAGAGGGCCAGGAGGGAGAACGCCGCCAGCCCCGCGGCGAGAGGGGCCGTGCCCGGGCTGCCGGTGTTCCGGGTCGGGAGGTGCCAGCGGTGGGTCACGAGGCGTGTGATCACGGCTGGGCCGAAGGTCCCGTAGACGAGCGCGACGGGGACCACGATCCAGTGCATCAGGGTGGTCTCAGACGTTATGACCTTCCAGATGTCCCCCAGCGAGGACAGCGAGTCGAGCACGAAGGTGAACCCCAGCATGGACCCCGTCTTCTCGAAGAAGACGTGCACGCTCGTGGTCAGGGCGATGACCACCACGGCCGAGAGGTGGAAGAGAACGAGGAGGACCTTGCGCGGGACGCCCGAGCGCACCACGGCGAATAGCCCGATCCAGAATGCCGCGTAGCCCAGGTTGAAAAAGAGGTCAGAGCGTACCTGATCCAGGAACCCCAGAGGGCTTGGCACCTGGAACTGGGTGGCGACGCGCACCACCTTGAGGACTACGTTGTAGACGACGAGGGGCACGAGCAGG
>JARDZQ010000300.1 GCA_029240775.1 Rubrobacteraceae bacterium
GTTGGCGCGCAGGTCTTCGAGGCTCAGGTAACCGCCCCGTCCGGCCACCTCGGAGACCATGGCCTGGCCAAGCTCGCCGCCGTAGACGACCCCGGCGCCGCGGTCGGCTATGAGCCTGAGCGAACCGGCGAGGTCATGCTGCACGAGTCGTTCCCCGGCCGCGAGCGCGGTCCCGTTCCTACCGTAGATCGCCTGTGCGTGGGCGGGGAAGGCACCGTACTCCGAGCCGAGCCAGCCGGCAAGCTCATCGCCGACGACGAAGCCGTTCTCAGCGTACCTTATGGCCGGATCGAAGAGACGGTCCCACTCAAGGTCTCCATACTCTTCGGACATTGCGGCCCAGGCGTTCAGGTTGCCGGGCGTCGCGACGACCGGAGCCCCACACCTGTTCTCCTGGTAGTTCGGGGTAGGCGGGCGGAAGATAGAGGGGTCCAGCGACGCCGGGGTACTGCTGTCGACCTCGAGGAAGCGCGTCTTTCCCTTCCTGGCGTCGTAGACGACGATGGCCCCGTACCCGCCGACCCCGCTCATCATCGGCTCGACGACGTTCAGGGCGGCGGAGACGGCCACCGCCGCGTCGAAGGCGTTCCCGCCGTCATCCAGGATCTCCAGCCCCGCCCGCGTGGCGAGCGGGTGCGCGGAGCTGACCATCCCGTTCGTGCCGACCGCCGGCCTGCTCGCCGTGTTCCTGCTCGCCGGCCCATCGACGGACCCCTCATCCCGGGCCGGATCCGGTGTCGTCGGCCCGGTCGTCTCGGTGGAAGGGCGCGCGTTCTGTGTGGTCTCTCCGGTGGCTTCGTTCACGCGGGACGTGCCCTCTACCCCCATACCGGACCGTGCGCCGCAGGAGCACAGAACTGCCAGCAAGAGAGCCAGCAGGAAGATCTTGACGATCTCCCGAAGCATCTCTAGCGGCCCCCCGAGGGCCCGAATCGCTTCCCGGACTGTGCTACGCTTTGAGCCTTTCGAGGTACTGCTTGCGGAACTTCGCAATCTTGGGCGAGATAACGACCTGGCAGTACGGCTGGTAGGCGTTGTTCCGGTAGTACTCCTGATGGTAGTCCTCGGCGACGTAGAACTTCTCGAACGGCGTCACCTCGGTAACGATAGGGTCGTCCCAGACACCCTCCGCCTCCAGCTCGGAGATCAGGTCCTCGGCTACGCGCCGCTGCTCCTCGTCGTGGTAGAAGATCGCAGAGCGGTACTGCGGCCCGACGTCCGCGCCCTGCCTGTTGAGCGTCGTAGGATCGTGGATGGTGAAGAAGACCTCCAGGATCTCCCTGAACGAGACGACCTCGGGGTCGAAGGTAACCTGCACCACCTCGGCGTGGCCGGTGGTCCCGGTACACACCTGGCGATAAGTCGGGTTCGGGACCGGGCCGCCCGAGTACCCGGACTCGACGCTCTCCACACCCCGCAACTCATCGTAGACGGCCTCCAGGCACCAGAAGCACCCGCCCCCTAGCGTGGCGATCTCGGTCATAGATCAGCTCCGTTTCCGCGAAAGGGTTACAGCGGCGTGATTCTATCACCAGCCGAAGCTAGTCCACGACCGCACCCTCGACGATGGAGAACCTCTGCTTCTCGCAGTCGATCTCCGCCTCGACGCCGTAGGGTAGAACGAACATCGGGTCCGTGTGTCCGAAGTCCATGCGCGTGATCACGGGCAGGTCCACGAGCTGCTGCTCTCCCGCGACGACCTGAAGAAGAGCCTCTTCGTACTCGCCGAACCGCTCCACAGGGATGTCTCCCCCCGGCTTCGCGAGCAGGATGCCGGAGAGGTTCTCCAGGACGCCCATCGCAGCGTAGACCCTGAGCGCCCGCGAGAGCACTAGCGGCGAGGGCGCCTCCTCGGAGGTCTCCAGGAACAGGATGGCCCCTCGCCACGAATCGTCTTCGGGCCAGAGCTCCGTCCCTCGCAGGAATTCCAGTACCTCCAGGCAGCCCCCGAGGAGCCGTCCGCGCGCGACGCCGCTACCCTGCAGGAAATGCCAGCCCTCGTGCGGGTTCAGCCGGCGCGCCCGCTGCTGGTTCTCCGGCACGGCCCAGTCCAGCTCCTCCGCGGTCCAGCCGTCGGGGTTAGGCTCGACGGTGCCGACCGGGGCCGAGGAGAAGAGGGTTCTGCGCACCGAGGAGACCATGTAGGGGAACATGCCGCGGTTCTCGGCGAAGTTGGCCATGATGGCCGGGCCGTGGAAAGAGACTAGGCCGGCCTTGAAGAGGGCCAGGTGAGTTACGGTGGTGTCCGAATACCCGAGGAAGACCTTGGGGCTGGATCGGAACACCCCGGGGTCCAGGTATGGGAGGAGCCGGATCGAGTCGTCCCCTCCGATGGTCGAGAAGATGCCACTCACGGCGGGGTCTTCGAACGCTCCCATTAGGTCTTCGGCGCGCGCCCGGGGATTCCTGTAGAGCCATTCCGGGTCACGCAGGGTGTGGGGCAACTCCACGACCTCCAGACCGAACTCATCCTGTAGCTGGCGCTTGCCGGCCTCGTAACGGTGCGGGAAGGCGCCCGGGCCGCCCCAGGAGAGCGAGACCGTAGCCACCGTGTCTCCCGGCGAAAGCTTGCGAGCTTTGATCATTGTTACCTCCGGTAGCGTTGGCGCCGCGCCTCAGAGCCTCTCGAACCTCGCCTGGAAGTAGCGGAGGTACGTCGGCTCGTGGACCATCCTGAGACCCAGTACGCTCTCGCGCTTCTCGTGTACGGACTCTATGGATTCGACGGTCACGTCGCAGCGGGCCTGGGTGTATACCTTCCCCTGGAAGGTTTACACCCAGGCCCACGAACGACGCTGGTTTCGGGCATACTCTCTCCTCCTCGGTTACAACAAGGGATGAAGGCAATCTACCGGGAGAGGGAGATTGGTTCAACCGTGGTGCCGAACGAAGCGAATCGTGGGATGATTCGGGTCATGATCGAGAGGCTGAGAGAGCACTGGCACGAGTTCAGCGAGAGCAAGCCTGGTCACCGCTTCCAGGACCGCTACCGCCGCCGGCAGCACGTGCGGGGCCACATACTCAAGAGGATCTTCCTGATCGTAGTCGGGACGGTCCTGGCGCTCGGGAGCCTCTTCCTGGCGCCGCTGCCAGGTCCTGGCTTCGCCACCGTCTTTCTCGGCCTGGCGATACTGGCCGGTGAGCTGCTGCCCGCCGCACGCTTCCTGGACTGGGCGGAGGTGAAGCTGAGGAAGTTCGCTAGCTTCGTCGAAGATGTCTGGAAGGGATCACTGCTCGGCAAGGTCTCGATAGTCGCGGTAGCCGTGCTTCTCGCCGCCGCTGTCGCTTATGTGATCTACCGCCTGTTCTTCGCCGGCTGATCGGGCGGTGGATCGAAGGCTTCTGGGCCCGGTCTCCGAAGGCGGCCGGCGCCCCGATCGTCCTGGGGATCTCGGCCTTCATAGCCGCCCTGGCGTATCTGCTCTTCTGACCCTGTAGTAAAGATTGACGTTGCCGGAGAGACACTGAACGTTCGAGTGACGTGCTAGCCTCTTCGCTATCGGCGACGAGTCTACCCGGCGGCGGTAATGCGGTAGAGGACGTGCGGAGCTCCCGCGTGGAGCACGTCGCGCTCGTACTCGAAGCCGGCCTTCTCCATCACGCGCCGCGACGCGAGGTTGGTCGGCAGGGTGAAGCTGACGATGTCGGTCAGGCCGAGCCGCTCGAAGGCGATTTTCAGGATCTCCCTCGCCATCTCCGTGGCCAGCCCCCTGTTCCAGTAATCGGCCGCGAGCGAGTAGGCAAGCTCTATCTCCTCGTTGCCGCCGATGCGGGTGTTCCGCAG
>JARDZQ010000301.1 GCA_029240775.1 Rubrobacteraceae bacterium
TGTGGAAAGCGGCGCGAGGCCCGCGAGGAGGCGGAGTCAGTATGGGCGACCAACGTGTATGGTGCGTATGCCCCCAGCACATCATGAGCCGCCACCTAATGTGAGGTTCTTATGTGCTTTCACGGGCCGAAACTCAACGGGCGTAAGCTCTCTGGCTACCAGACACTGAGGCGTCCCGACGTGCCAGTACAGACTGCGCACTGCGATCAGCCGTGCTCTCGGTATTCCAAGCGATTCTTCGCAAAACTCGAACGCCGCTCTCTCAACGCAACGCCTTGCGCATCGCATAACTGGGCTTCTGATAGCCCCTGCGCTCGTAGAGGCGCAGCGCCCCCTCGCGTTCCAAGTCGCAGGCCAGCGCAGCCGTCTCGCACCCTTCGCGGCGGGCGACGCCTTCCACGTGGTCCATAAGCAATCCCCCGTATCCCTTGGACCTCGCCTCCTCCTTAACCACTAGATCGTAGACGTAGAGGTGACGCCCATAGTAGAGGTTGACGTGGACGGCCACCCCCGCCAAGGCGACGATCTCTGCGGTCTCGTTACGCAGCGCGAACTGACGGTATCCGTCGGTCTCGTTACGCAGCGCGAACTGACGGTATCCGTCGACCACCATCTCGGCTAGCAAACCCGCATAGCGATCTTCGTCCAGCGAAGCGTACAGTTCGCGGAGTATCGGCAGTGCTTCTCTACGCTCTGCTGCCGAGCACAGTTCCACTATCTCCATCGCTCTCCTCCTCTTGGGCGTTGCGAGTTTTCCAGAACCACCTCAGATTATGCTCTCTTAGCCTACCTGCGTATCGCTAGACCCCCCGGCGGAGCCATTGATCTACGTGAGCGGATGAGCTCTTGCGGAGCAACTACCCGACCTCAAGCAGCTCAGAATGGCTCGCGAGGTCCACGAGGAGACAGAAGCGGGACGGAATATCGTTACCGCCTTCTCCTGAGTCGAAGCCAGTTGAGACAACGGCGGGATTGAGCTTCCGGGTCTTGTTACGCTTCAGAGCGGTTTCGCACCAGGTCGTTGACACGCCACGACCCGTCAGTTCTCCGAGGATCTGGACACGCGCCCGACGTGGGCGTTCGCCCGACCCTACCCAACAGACATAACCACTAGGGCGAATGACCTCGGCGTATCTCGTTGAAGACCTCGATAACCTCCCCGTCACCTATGTAGCTCAGGAGGAGATCTTCGGCCATCAGCTTGGCGAGTTCGGAGTTTTGCCTGCCCTCCTCCTCGGTGCCCGCGTAGCGCGGGTTGCCCTCAGCTAGCCACCTCAGGTCTCTCAGCAGCCTATCTCGGTCCACGCGTCTCCTTTTCGCCGGCGTTCGCCCCGATCGTAGCATCGCCGTCCCCGCCATCCCGCGGCGGTGGCCCGTCTCCTAGGTAGAAGAGTGTAAGTAAGAGCAGGCCGGGGAATTGATGGGCGCATGCCGACCAACAGCCTACATGAGCAAGGGCGCCTGCGGTCGCGCCCGGGGCGGAGGCCCGAGGGGAGGTCTCCGGTCGGGCTGCGGTCGCTGAGATCCGACGCCGCCGGCTCTGCCGAGGGCTACCTTTACGTCCCTGCCGGCTACCGGACGGAGACCCCTGCCCCGCTGGTTCTCCTGCTGCACGGTGCCGGAGAGGATGCGCGCGACGGCTTGGCGCAGCTCAGGGGACAGGCGGATGAGCCGGGGATCATCCTGCTCGCGTTGAGTTCGCGCGGGCCTACTTGGGACTCAATCCTCGACCGAGGGCGGTACGGTGCGGACATCGCAGCCATTGATCGGGTGCTGGAGCACACCTTTTCCCGCTGCGCTGTCGATCCGACGCGCGTGGCGGTCGGAGGTTACTCGGACGGGGCCTCCTACGCCCTCTCGCTAGGGCTAGCGCCCGGCGATCTGTTCTCGCACGTGCTCGCCTTCTCGCCGGGGTTCCTGGCTCCGACCGGCCAGAGGGGCTCGCCGCGTATCTTTGTCTCGCACGGGACCCAGGACAGGTGGCTCCCGATCGACTCGTGCAGCCGCAGGATCGTCCCCCAACTAGAACGCGCTGGATATGAGGTACGCTACCGCGAGTTCGAAGGTGGCCACGTGGTTCCTCCCGGCATCGCGCGGGAGGCAGCCATCTGGTTTACCAATCGAAACTGAAGACGCACCGACTGATCGTTCTCGTGCAAACGGGGTCCTAGAGGGGGACGAACACCGCTCAGAACAGCGTCGCCTCCTCTCTCTCGGTCAGGCGTTCTATCAGCCACGATGCTTCAGCGAGAGGCGAACGGTCGACCCACTTGTAAGAGTCCTCCGTCCGGCTAGGCGGCACCACGACGTAGCCGCCCTGGCCCCTCACGTCGAGCCCCGGACCGAGCAGTCCCGCGCTGTTGCGAATCTGCGTGCCCCTCGGATTGCGGAAGAAGACGTGAATGCCGCCTCCCCCAGTGCGCGCCCTAGCCGTCTTCGGGGCCGGAGCTCCAGCACGCTCAAGCTTCGCGAGGCTTTCTAGCCCACCGTCGTCGACGTCCACGTCCAGAACCACGACGCCGCTCTTCTTACCGGTTGGAACTCCCACGTTGGCAGAGGGCCACCGCTTCCACCATCGCTCGATCACGCGCGGGTCGGTGGTCGCGTCCCAGTGGCCGTTACGCGTCAGCGGCCTCTTGGCGCCTGGTTCGCAGGGGAACACGGGCACGCCGCGCCTGGCGTAGGCCAGAGCCGCCTTGGGCAGCGTAGGAGCCGATCCATGCTTACTTTCCTCCAACCTGCTCCGATTCTACAGGTCTGACGCCGCTTCGGGCGCCTCCCTGCACCCTTGTGTGTAGAAGAAGGGCCAGCGGGCTCTTCTGTCGCAACCGACCCCGCGTCGGCCAACGCCGGTGGCGACCACGGTGCTGCCGTTTCGCATTGGGGTGGCGGTCGATGGCGAGGTAAAGATGAGACTCGCCGCTTAGCGACGCCCACGAGGAAGCTATGCGCAGGGGTTGGCTCAAGGACGCCTGGGGAAGGCCGCGCTGCCGCACGCTCTATCGCGCCTCTGTAGATACCGACGACTTCGACTCGTGAGGACTGTACTCTGTTTGTGCTATCCACTCCGGGGGCATAGAGCCGGGTGGGTAAGCCTTGCGGACGAGAGGAGGGGGTATGAGTCCCGTAGCCATAGTTACCGCATCGGACTCGGGGATCGGGCAGGAGTCGGCGAAGGTGCTGGCGGAGAACGGCTTCGACCTCGGCATCACCTACCGTACGGACGAAGCAGGGGCGCAGGAGACCCTTGAGGCCGTGCGGGCGGCGGGCCGCAGGGGCGAGGTGCGAAGGCTGGACCTCACGGAGCTGCCGGGGGCTGCGGACGTGATCGACGTTCTGGCCGACGCTCTGGGCGGCATGGACGTGCTGGTCAACAACGCCGGAACCGGCGATCCGACAGGCGCGTTCCTGGAGCTCTCTTACGAGGAGTGGCAGCAGGTCATAGACACCAACCTCTCCGGGGCTTTCCTGTGTGCTCAGCGGGCAGCGAGGAGAATGGTCGACGCCGGAAACGGGGGCAGGATCATCAATATCACCTCCGTGCACGAGCACATCCCGCGCACCGGTGCCTCAGCGTACTGCTCCTCCAAAGGTGGTCTCGGGCTCCTTACCAAGGTCATGGCGATGGAGCTGGCGGAGTACGGCATCCTGGTAAACGCGGTCGGACCTGGTGAGATCTCCACGCCCATGACCGGCGCCGAGGACGAGGATCCCACGACCATCGAGCGCCCGAAGTTGCCACTAGGACGCCCCGGACACGCCCGCGAGATCGCAGCGTGGGTGGCCTTCCTCGCCTCGGAGAAGTCATCCTACGCAACCGGCGCCTCATTCGTTGTGGACGGCGGCCTGAAGCTGATGGCTGCAGAGTTGTCGAGCTAGGCTACCAGAACATCAACTCACCGGACCATCGCGAATCTCGTCTTTGCCCGAAGCGCCTACCATAGAGCTGAGAGCGCCTTTGCCAAAGACGGCGTCGTCGGTACCCCTACTTGTGCGGCGGCAGATGTGCCATCAGGAATCGCAACCGACTTCAGGTGGGTCCACGCAAGTTGGGACAACGCCGAGTGTGTACTTCCGGGCTACTCTGGTCGAGGAAGGTACGTGCACAAAGCTGGAAGTCGCGCTCTAGCCACGCGGACGTGGGTAGCGCACGCGAGCCTCGCGAGGAGGCGGCCAAGGCGAAGGGGGATAGGAGGGTGCGGCCTCCTCCGACACCGCAATCGCAGTGTCAAAACCCCTTGATCGGAATCGGCAACTACTATATTGTTAGGACTCCTAACAAC
>JARDZQ010000302.1 GCA_029240775.1 Rubrobacteraceae bacterium
CCTCCACGCCGAGGCCAGCAGAATCCCGCTGATCGCCGACTCCAGGAGCGCCTTGTCGAGAGCTAATGGGTCCACCCGAGTGTACCGGGCCGCGGGGCCGAAGTCGTCGGGGATCAGCAGCCCGTGGTAGAGCCCCAGGGCGAGAACGATGTATGCCCCGTAGTGCAGCCTCCTCCACGCCTTGCGCGGGAGGCGTTTGATCAGGAGCGAGGAGGCCAGGACGACCAGCAAGACGTCCAGGGCGAGCGCGCCGAAGGCGATGTTGAGGACCAGCTTCTCGGCCGCGAACGGGACGAAGACCGCCGCGGGACCCGCCCCCGTCGTATCCCGCGCGAGTACTGTCGGCACGGGGTGCGCAAGGAGCAGCCCCGCCCCCAAGACGGAGAGCAGCCGGTGGACGCGGACGGTGCGCCCCCTCAACAACCTCAGCCGCTGCGCGGTGCGCGAAGCGAGGAGTACCCCGAGTACGGCGCTCGCGCCCAGCACCATCACGCCGGCGATGCCGAGGACACGGGCGAGCGGGATCAGGAGATCTTCGTTCATCACGACCCGCGCTAACGGTCCCGCGGCGGTCCCGGCTCGGACGGCGAACGGATGCCGCCTGAGACCTGGTTGGAACCCGTGGACCGCCGGCGCTGAGCGCCGGATCCGTCCCGGCTTCTCAGGTGCTCGGCGACGTACCGGGCGTCGGCGCCGACCCCGCCTATGAGCGCCGAGGTGAGGGTGTGCTGGAAGGGCAGCGCCAGGAAGTACAGCCCCGCCGCTCGTTCTGCCACGCCCCGGTGGTGGAGCGGGTAGCCGACCTTTCCAAAAATCGGTAACTCGATCCAGTCGAAATCGGGCCCGAAGCCCGTGGCCCAGACCACCACGTCGGCGTCGAGGATCCGGCCATCTTCGAGCCTGGGTTTGCCGCCCGCTACCCCGTCGGTCTTGGGCACCCGCTTGACGCCGGCCCGAAGGATGTCATGTGGCGTCAGGCGGATCAGCGGCGTTCCGCCTCCCTTGTCGCCTTCTTTGAGCTTGCGGCCAAACCTGGAGTCCGAGGTCAGCACTTTGCCGAGGACCCACCAGGTGAATGGATTGCCGAGGCCGAAGGGGATACGTCCGACGTCCCGACCCGAGAGCCACACCCGCCGCCCCGCGCCAGCCAGCTCCACGGAGATCTCGGCCCCGGAGTTTCCTGCCCCGACCACCAGGACGTTGCCCGCGGGGAGCTGGTCGGGGTTCTGGTAAGCCCCGGAGTGCAGTTGGACGATGGACGGGCTCAAATTCGCCGCAAACGGCAGGACCTTGGGCCGCCGAAGAAAACCGGTCGCCACGACCACGTTCTCTGCCTCGAAGCGTCTCGCGTTCGAGACGAGGAGGTAGCGGCCTTCTTCTTTCGTAAGCGACTCTACCCTCACACCGTTCCTCACCGGGAGGCCGAAGCGGTCGGCGTAGGCCTCCAGGTAGTCGGCCATCTCGTCCTTGGTCGGGTAGTAGCCGCCCGGCGCCGGGAAGGGCATGCCCGGAAGCCCGTCGTAGCGTGCGGGGGTGAACAGCCGCAAGGAGTCCCAACGTCCCCGCCAGGTGTCTCCGACCCTGTCTGCGGCGTCGAGGATCACGAAGTTCCTGGGCTGCTCCGCCAGGTAATATCCTACGGCCAGGCCTGCCTGCCCTCCTCCTACTACAATGGTGTCGAAACGCTGAACGGAATCGTTGTTGGTCATGGAATCTCCTTTGCCTCTCTTGTCGAGTGGGGCGGCCCCAAACCTGTCCCGCAGAGCTTGCGCTGCGGGATCGGCGTTCGCCGCGTGTCTTCCAACATGCAGCCCCTTTGTACCGAGGGCAGAATGAGGCGGTATCGTCCGAAGGTTGGATCGATGGGTGGAGATTGCCTAGCTAGCTCGCTGGCGGGTGAATCGTCAACAGCCACCGTGACTCCGGGAGTTCCTCGCGAAGGCGTCGTTCTCCCTCGATCCGTACCGCTGCGTCCGAGAGTGCCGGATCAGGCCCTTCTGGTCCCTAGCTGTAAGGTGCGTCTCGATGCCAACCACGGTAACCTGCTATTGCTTCGCTTCGTGCGGATGGGTCTCGGCGACCCTAACACCTTGGCCCCTCTCGAGCGAAGGCGCAGGCCACCGCGCCGCCAACGCCACCTCCCCCTCCGTAGATGAGAGCATTCTTTTTGTCGAGCAACATCTCGATCCTCCTGCGTTCGTTGGGTTTAACGGGTCCCGGGTCAGGAATTTGGCGCGAGCATATTCAGCATGCTCCGGATGCCCTCGTCCCAGCCTTCCACGTCGCCGAAGTCGTCGCTGAACACGATCAGACACAGCGCCACCTGCAGCGCCCGCAGTTCGGTGCAACGGGCCAGCAGCTCGGGGTCGGGGTCGTGGTACTCTGCGACAGCCCTTTCGTCCATCATCGTCGCGAGGTCCCACTCGACCGGTCCGAGGCAGACGTCCTCGAAGTCGATCCACACCATTCCTCCCCTGCGCGTGGCGATCAGGTTGCCGAGATGGGCGTCGCCGTGAAGCGGCTGCGCGTCTTCGCGCAGCGTCTCCCAGAGCGAGCGCAGCCGCTCGGCCGAGGCGCGCAGGAGCTCTGCGTCCTCCTCGCTCAGGACCTCGTCTGTCTGACCTAACAATTGCAGCCCGCGCGGGATGTCGTCGGCGCCGAGGAGCGGCAGCTCGCCCGGGTACGACCGGAGGACTTCGTGCAAGTCGAGGAGCATCGCCGAGCAGTCCGAGGTGGTCAGGATCCGGTCCTGGTCGGGCTCCACGTATGTCCAGAAGCTGACCCAGAAACCGTCGTGCTCGTGCGGACCGGGAGGCAGCTCCCGACTCGGCCCGGCGACCGGAGCGTCCTGCTCGGAGAGGAACTCCGTCACGGCGATCTCCCTCTCCAGCCACTGCGCGATGGGCGACCTGAGCCTGGGCATGCAGGTCGCCACCCGCGCAACTACCGGCGTCGGCCTGAGGTGGACCATCAACGAGAATAGGTCGTTGAGCACGGAGGGCTCCCCGACACGGAGGCCGTGCTCGCGGGCCAGCGCTACTGCCGCTGCAACCGCGCGCCGCGAGCGTCCCTCGCGAAGCCGCCGTCTTTGCCCGTTCTCTCTACGCCTAGTCATGCCACCCCCAGCCGCTAGTCGAGGACTGCGCCGCAGGTGATGTTGGCGAAGGTAGCGGTCATGGTGCCGGCCCCATCCGAGGCCATGAAGGCGGCCACCCTGCCCAGCTCGTCCAGCGACGCCAGCCTTTTCAGTATGGTCTGCTCCCGCATCCCGGCAATGATCTCTTCGCGCGTCATGCCCTCGCCGTAACCGGTGCCGAGGTCTGAGGCGGCGTCGCCCGTGTCGGGGATGGCCTCTGGCAAACCCGTCGTTCGCAGCCACACGACGCGGACGCCCTGCGGCCCGAGTTCGCATGCCCACTGCCGACACTGGGCTTCAATGGCCGCCCACGCGACCACCGTGCCTCCGATGGTGGGGAAGGCCTCGCGGTAGCCGCCGGTGATCGTCATGATCACCCCCGATCCCCGCTCGACCATGTGCCGCGCGACCGCCCTCGAGGTCAGGAACTGGTTCCTCATGGCCTTCGTGATCGGCCGGGCGAAATGCTCGAACGGCATGTCGGCCAGCGTTGTTCCCTGGACGTCGTCGTTGAAGATCGCGTTGAAGGAGACGTCGATACCCCCGCCCTTCTCGGCCACGGCGTCCACATGCCCGTCTACGGCCTGCTCGTCGAGGGCATCGACATGCGCCGTCTCGGCCACTCCTCCCGCGGAGCGGCCACCTACAGAGCCGCTCCCTCCGTAAACTACGGCGTTCTTGTTCTCTAGCAGCATCTTCCTCCTCCTAAGCGGCGACCTGCGGGTTTCTCTCGATCCCGGATCCAACCAGCACATGGATGGCGTCCCTCCTCCATCACTGCGTTCGAGTAGGAAAAAGCCTCCTGCTCCGGCACCTCTATCACGCCGTCGGGCGACACAAACTCAGACGCGATTAGCTTCCTCATAGAGACCTCCTCTTTTCGATCCTCCATCCCGCTACCTTCTGTGCCGGACCTCTTCACTGCCAGCGACGCTGTTCCGGTACGTCTCCAGGCGGTCCGCCAGCTCCCTCGGACGGGCGAGGGCGACGAGGTGGCCGCCGGCCATCTCGTCAGGGGTAATGCCCAGACGTTCCCGCACGACCCGGCGCTGAAATTCCGCCGGGAAGAAGCGGTCGTCGCGGCTTTGCAGAAATCTTGTCGGTACGTCGGGCCACCCCGATAGGGGCCACGGTTCCCTAAACGGGGTATCGGACTGGCGCGGCTCTCCCCTCGCCCACGCTTTGGCCACTACCTCGAGCGCAACATCGTGGAAGAAGAGGCCCATCAGATCTTCGTCGGCGGCGAGGTCGCCGCCGTCCCGCGCGGCTTGCTCGGCTCGTGCCTCTGCGTAACCGGTGTTGGCCCACCATTCTCCTGGCGACTCGCCCGGCGACGGGACCATCGCGTTCAGCATTACCAACAGGTCCACGGACACTCGCTCGCCCACCAGCGGCGCCGTGAACCCGCCGAACGACTGGGCCACCAGGACGATACCGGTCCGGTCGCCGATCGCCTCGACCACCGCGTCGGCGTACTCCGCCAACCCCGCCGAGTCGTCGTCTGCTGGCAGAGCCACGGCCACGACGTCGTGGCCCCGCCCTCGAAGCTCGGGCTCCAGCAGGTGCCAGTACCAGGCATCTCCCCCGGCGCCGGGGATCAGCACGTAGGCGGTCATAGCCGGCGCTCCTCCTCACGGACGACGAACCGCCCCGAACGAAGATCGAAAAGCCCATCGCGTCTCCTGGCTGGCGTGGCCGTGGCTGACGCGCGCAAGTCGGCAACGCGGTCGCCGGTGGTGTTGATGGACGTCGCGGCCTTCATGCGGCCTTCACCTCGCCCGCTTTGAGGATGCCGCTCTTGCGGGTGGCACGGATCCAAAGCTCCGCTACGGAGGCGTGCGCGACGAATGCCACCGTAAAGGACATCACCGACAGCGCGGCGATCTGCGCGTCCGTTGGTGCGGACACTATGATCATCGCGGGGATGAAGATCAGCCGCATCGTGGCGATAGACAGCGCTATGGCGAACGCCCGGATCATCCACTCCCGGTGCAGGTTCACCTGCCCGGCCCGGACGTAGACGAAGCCTCTGACGAGAGATACGAGGAACAGGGTACCGAAGAGGCCGATGATCACCCTCTCCCCCCAGCCAGAGAAGGGGATCACCAGCCCCATGAACAGGGCCGTTAC
>JARDZQ010000303.1 GCA_029240775.1 Rubrobacteraceae bacterium
CAGTCCGTCCTGATGCTGATGCGCCAGCTCGACGAGGGACGTTGCGAGGTCGAGAACCAGTACGGCCGGGTCGTCCTCTGGGAGGGAAACCTGCAGGCACTCAAGAGCATGGCCGAGGTCTTCGAGCTCAGGCCGTACTTCGAGTGGCGAGGACTCGGCTTTATCGCCCAGTCGGCGCTCAAGCTGTCTGCGGCGTACGCGGACTTGGACGCCGAGCTGCGCTACTCCACGCCGGGCGTGCGGGTAGCCGACCCGAAAGCCTGCCAGTGCGGGGAGGTCCTCAAGGGCGTGCTCAAGCCCCACGAGTGCCGGGTCTTCGGCACCGCCTGCACGCCGGACCATCCGCTCGGCGCTCTTATGGTCTCCTCAGAGGGCGCCTGCGCCGCCTACTACAACTTCGGCCGCAAGACCTATGAGAAGGTCGAGATAGGCTCAAAGGAATGAGCGAGCAGCGAGAACAACGCGTCCTCGACGCGCTCGAGCAGAACCGTCGCCGCCCGCCGAAGTTCGACGCCCCGCGCATAGACATGAGCCACGGCGCAGGCGGCAAGGCGACCCACAAGCTCATAGAGGGACTACTGCTCCCAGCGCTCGACAACCCGGCGCTCGCCCCGCTCTCCGACGCAGCGCTGTTGCCCTTCGGAGAGACCCGACTCGCCATGACCACCGACTCGTTCGTGGTACGTCCGCTCGTCTTCCCCGGCGGGTCGATCGGGGAGCTCGCGGTAAACGGCACCGTCAACGACCTCGCGGTATCGGGGGCGTCCCCGATCGGGCTCTCCGCCGCCCTCATCGTCGAAGAAGGACTCGAGACCGAGGTGCTGGCCCACGAAGTGGAGGCGATGGCGGCGGCCGCAGAGCGGGCCGGGGTCGCGATCGCCACCGGCGACACCAAGGTGGTCGAGCGTGGCAAGGGCGACGGGCTCTACGTTATAACCACCGGCGTAGGAGTCGCAGACCCAGAGCTTGTCCTCTCCCCCGCCTCGGTCAAACCAGGGGACAGAATTCTCTGCTCCGGCACGTTAGGCGACCACGGGGCGGCCATCCTGATCGCGCGCGGAGACCTCGAGCTCGAAGCAGACGTGCTCTCGGATACCCGACCTCTCACCCCGCTCGTACGGGCGCTCAAGGAGACCGCGGGGGCTGGCCTACGCTTCATGCGAGACCCCACCCGCGGCGGGGTCGGGACGGTTCTCAACGAGCTCGCCCGAGACTCGGGGTTTGGCGTCGCTCTCTGGGAAGAGAGACTCCCCATCCGGGACGTCGTCAACGGGGCGTGCGAGATCCTCGGCATAGACCCGCTGTACGTGGCGAACGAGGGCAAGCTCCTAGCCGTCGTGACCCCCGAGGTCGCCGACTCTGCCCTGGAGGCGTTGCGGAGCGTCGAGGGTGGCGAGGAAGCCTCGATCATCGGGGAGGTGCGTGAAGAGCCCGCGCGCATGGTCATAATGCACACCCAGTTCGGCGGCACCCGCATGATAGACATGCTCGTCGGGGACCCGCTGCCGAGGATCTGTTGAGGGTGCCGGAAGGATCGGAACGGTGAAGTTCCTGGTGATGTGGGAGCTGGACCTCGCCCGGTTGAGCACCGGGGTAATGCACGCCGTCATGCGCATGCCGGAGTACGCGCAGGACGTGATAGACCAGGGGAAGCTGGAGGCGCGCTACCACATCGTCGGCAAGCACGGGGGCGCCTGGATCTACGACGTCGACTCCAACGAGGAGCTCGAACGGTTGCTTGCCCTGGCGCCCGTCTACAACTTCGCCCGTTACGATGTCTATCCCCTGGCCGAGATGGAGACCCCCGCAGATGTCCTGCGGGAACAGGAAGAGAGATGACGGTCGACACAAACGTCCTCGCTACCCGGGGTAGGGAGGAACTGCTGCAGCGCAACAAGGTTTTCGAGGACTTCTTCGAGGCCGAAGCTCCTCGACTCGCCGAAGCCTGCCACGAGATGTCCCGCCGATTTCTCGCCGGAGGACGGCTCCTGGCTTTCGGGAACGGCCCGGCCACAACCGACGCCCAGCACGTCTCCGTCGAGTTCGTGCATCCGGTCATCGTCGGCAAACGGGCCCTGCCCGCGCTGGACCTCGGCCAAGACTTCGAGGCTCGCCTACCTGTAGTCCTGCACCCGCAGGACATGGTCATGGGCTTCGCCATCCCGGAGAGGGATGAGGCGGTAGAGCGGGCGCTCGGCGTAGCTAAGGAGCGTGGCGCGCTAACCTTCGCGCTCGCGGGGGAGTCGGCAGATTACCCCTTTGATCTCCCGGACAGAGACCCGTTCGTGTGCCAGGAGGTCTTCGAGGTCCTCTACCACATGCTCTGGGAGACGGTGCACGTTTACTTCGAGCACAGGGAGCAAGGGCACGACGTGGGAGCTTCTTCCTTCCTCTACCCTTTCCTGGGAAAGGAGGAGCAGGCGCTCGAGAACGTCGTAGAAGAGGTGCAGGGCTCGATGCTACAGAAGATGGAGGAGGTCAACGGCATGCGGGCCGCGGTCGCGCAGACAGAGGTTGGCGCCATCTCCGAGACAGCTGCGGCCATAGCCGGACGACTGGAGTTGGGAGGCAAGATCCTCGCCTTCGGCAACGGCGGCTCGGCCACGGACGCGAACGATCTAGTCATCGACTGCGTGGCCCCGCCACCCGGCTTCGGAACCATCCCCGCGGTCTCGCTGGCCGCGGAGCCGGCCAACATTACCGCCATCGCCAACGACGTGGGCGTCGAGGCCATCTTCCTGCGCCAGCTCATCGCCCACGCCAGACCGGAGGACGTGGCCATAGGAATCTCGACCAGCGGAGGATCACCCAACATCCTCGCAGCGCTCGCGGAAGGTCGTAAACGGGGTCTGCTAACGGTGGGTATCGTCGGCTACGACGGTGGCAGGATCGTGGGCGAGCGGCTCGCGGATCACGCCGTCGTCGTTCGCTCGGACTACATCCCGCGCATCCAGGAGGCGCAGGCCTCCGTCTACCACGTGCTGCGAGGCCTCGTAGAGACGTTGATCCGGGAGGGTGACTAGCGCTTGCACGAGCTCGCCATTGCCGATTCGGTTGTCCACGTCGCCAGCCGCCACGCGAACGGGCGCCGGGTTACGAAGGTGTGCCTGAAGGTCGGCCACCTGCGCCAGGTCGTCCCTTCCGCCCTGGCCTTCAGCTTCGAGCTCGTAGCCCAGGGAACCCCCGTCGAGGGCGCGGAGCTGGAGATGGAGGAGGTCCCGGCCACAGGCAAGTGCCGCAAGTGCGGAGTAGAGAGCCGGCTACAGAGCTTCCCCCTGCAATGCGCAGCGTGCGACAGCCTCGACCTGGAACTCATCGCGGGGGAAGAACTCTACGTTGAGTCGCTAGTGATGGAGGAGACCCAAGAGCTGACTGCTGATAGCTGATTGCTGATCGCTCGAAAAGGGAGACACCCATGCACCGCACAGCCGTAAAAAAGGTGGTCTTCGAAGGAGTCCTGGACGCCAACGACGCGCTCGCCCAGGCCAATCGGGAGAGGTTCGACGAGGCAGACACGTACGTCATTAACATGATGAGCTCCCCTGGCGCGGGGAAGACGGCGCTCCTGGAGCACACGCTGGAGCGAATGCGCCGAAAGCTCCGCCTCGGCATCCTGGAGGGCGACGTGCAGACTACCCTCGACGCCGACCGTCTGGCACGATTTCACGTCCCGCTTGTGCAGGTGAACACGGACCCCGGCTTCGGCGGCGAGTGCCACCTGGACGCGAA
>JARDZQ010000304.1 GCA_029240775.1 Rubrobacteraceae bacterium
TCGGGCTAGATCAGGAAGCGCTCGACGCTCGCTTCGAGCGCATTGGCGAGGTGCCGTTCTCCTCCGAGCGCAAGATAATGAGCACGGTCCACGAGGACGCAAAGAAGCCCGAACGCCGTATCCTCTTCGTCAAGGGCGCGCATGACGTGCTGCTCGAGCGCTGCTCCCACGAGGTCGCCGGCGACGAAGCCCGGCTGCTGACCGCACAGCGACGGACGGAGATAAGGGCCGCGGCCGAGGGGCTCGCAGGCGAGGCGCTCAGGACCCTCGGCGTCGCCTTCCGGTCGCTCTCGCCAGAGACCCCTTCAGAGCCGGAAGGCGTTGTCGAGCAAGAGTTGGTATTCATCGGCGTGGTCGGCATGATCGATCCTCCCCGCGAGGAGGTCAAAGCCGCGGTGGATCTCGCGAAGGAGGCGGGCATCCGGCCGATCATGATCACCGGAGACCACCCGAAGACCGCTGCCGCCATCGCCAAGGAGCTGGACATATCTGCCAACGGACGCGCGATCACCGGCGCGGAGTTAGAGAAGCTCTCCGATGAGGATCTCGAACGCCGGGTCCGCGAGTGTTCGGTGTACGCAAGGGTCAATCCCGAGCACAAGCTGCGCATCGTGGACGCCTTGCAGAAGAACGGCGCGGTGGTGGCGATGACCGGTGACGGCGTCAACGACGCACCCGCGCTCAGGACCGCCGACATCGGCATCGCAATGGGGATCACCGGCACCGACGTCTCCAAGGAGGCCGCCGACATGGTCCTGACCGACGACAACTTCGCCTCGATCGTGGCGGCGGTCGAAGAGGGTCGATCCATCTTTGCGAACATCCAGAAGTTCTTGCGCTACCTGGTCTCCTCCAACATCGGCGAGGTCCTTACGGTGTTCCTGGGGGTGATCCTGGCGAGCGTGATCGGCTTGACGGCAGGAGACGAGGGAGCGCTGGTCCTGCCGCTGCTCGCGACGCAGATACTGTGGATCAACCTGATCACAGACGGGGCTCCCGCGCTCGCGCTCGGACTCGATCCGGCCGACCCGGACGTGATGAGGCGGCCCCCACGCTCTGCGGGCTCCGGCGTGATCACACGCCGCATGTGGTTCGGAATAGCGTTCGTCGGCACCATCATGGCCGTAGGCACCTTGCTCGTGCTCGACTTCGGCCTGCCCGGCGGCCTCGTTCAGGGTTACGGCGACCTCTCCTACGCGCGGACGATGGCCTTCACCACGCTGGTCCTGTTCCAGCTCTTCAACGCCATCAATGCCCGCTCGGACGAGCGCAGCGCGTTTCACCGGTTGTTCCGCAATCCGTGGCTACGGGGTGCGATCCCCTTGTCGCTCGGGCTGCAGATACTGGTCGTCTACGCACCGTTTCTGCAGCCCGCGTTCGATACCGTGGCCCTGAGGCTCGGCGACTGGCTCGTATGCATCGCGGTCGCCAGCTCGGTACTGTGGCTGCGCGAGGTGAGCAAGCTATTCGTTTCAGAGAGATATTAGGCAAGTGGGTGCCGCACAACTACACAGCGGCCCGGGTGGGCTCTACGACCTCGGCCACACCAAGAGAGTAAGGTACGACATGTCCGGCGAATACCCCACAATACTCCGCGCCGGTATTCAACGCCGAGCCCCTCGAGCGTAGTAAGGTGGAGGGCAAGACCATCGTCAACGACGTCTCCATCGAGACCGAGTGCGCAGAGATCCCGCGATCGTGACCCTGAGTAGCTCGGGCAAGTCCTCGTTCCTGCGCCTCCCGAGCGGACACAGGAGCATGCCCAAAGGCAGGGGTCGTCCGAAGCAAATCCGCTCCAACCGGCGATGCTAGGAAGCCCCGAAAGCCTGCCGCAATAGGGCGCCAACAACGAAAGCTATGACCGCCGCTGTGCCACCGGTGAGCAGTGTCTCCAGGCCCGAGCGCAGCGCCGACCGGCCGAGGACCAGCCCCTTGGCCGCACCGACACCGAAGAAGGCCACTCCCGTCGCGATCGCGCTCGCCAGAAAGCGCGTGCTCGTCGGTAGGCCCGGGATCACGAACGGAGCCAACGGTATGATGCCCACGATCAGGAAGGCAGCGAAGGTAGCGAGCGCGGCCCTAAAGGGGTTTGGGCCCTCCACCTCGAGGCCGAGCTCCTCGGAGAGCATCGTATCCACCCAGAGCCTACGGTCGTTGGTTATTACTCGACTATCCTTTCGAGCGTCTCGCCCGAGAAGCCCTTGGATGCGAAGATCTGGCGCACCTCCTCGCGCTCCCCGGCCGGGATCTCCTCGATCTGGCGCTCCTCGCTCAGGCGCGCCTCCTCAACTCTCTCTAGCTGGCTCTTGGTCCCCTGGTAATTGCTTACCGCCATGCTGAAGCCGTCCGCCAGAAGGTTGGCGAAACCCAAGACCACGACCACGATCCCCGAGAAGCCCGCGCCCACGGCCCCCGCTACGACCGCGAACGTCGTCACGCACCCGTCTATGCCGCCCAGGACGGCGTCCCCGAGATAGCCCTGCCCGCGCCGCTCCGAGAGCCGCCGCCGCACGGCCTCCGGGCGGTGGTCGGCCTCTAGTCTCTTGCGCCTCTCGGCACCCCGCCCCGAAGGATCCCCGGCCATCAGGCTTCCCGTCGGTCGAGAACCGGCCGGTAGCCCGTAGACGCGCCTGGCCTGGGGCGTGGTGGACGGCGAAGGCACGCATCATTTTCGGGGCCCGAGGACCCGGCGGGCATTTCAGGGAGCCGATATTTCAGCGACGAGCCACGGTTGAAGGCGACCAACCTCATGAGCGGACCTCCGGCGCCGCTCCGGGGCCGGGTTGCGACCCAGCGCCAAGCAGTGAAGCGTAGAGGACGAGCTCGTCGGCGATGAGGCGGGGGAGTAGGAAGCGCTCCCTGACGAGCTCCTTGCCCCACAGGGCGAGCTCCTCGCCCTCCTCGGGGTTTTGCAGCAGGTACAAGACCTTCCCGGCGCACTCCTCGACCGAGCCGACAAGGAACCCGCCGGCGCCGCCTCGCATCTGCAGGGGGATGCCGCCCGCCTCGCCGGCGACCACGGGGGTCTCCTTCAAGAGGGTCTCAGAGACTACGAGGCCGAAGCCCTCGCGGATCGACTTCTGGACGCACACGTCCGAGAAGCGCTGGAAGGCGTTCACCTCGACGTTCGAGACGCCGGTCAGGTTCGTGAAGATGTCTATGTCCGGGTCTACTCTGGCTGCGTCCTTGATCTGACGGTACACCTCCCAGCCCTCCGGGTCGTCGAGGGCCATCGAGCCCACGAGCGCCAGCTTGAGGTCCCCCACCTCCTCCTTGACCATCCGGTACGCCTCTATGACGCCGGGCTGGTCTTTCCAGGGATCGAAGCGCGAGACCTGGGTGAGAAGCGGCTTGCCGAGCTCGACCCCGAGCCAGCCGAGGAGCCGCAGGGCTGTCCTGGAGGGGATCTCAATGTTCTTGGGGCTCTCCGGGTCTATGGCTGGCGGGATGACCTCGACCCACCCGACCGGAAACTCCGGCGGGACGAAATCCTCCAGGGTGAAGACTGCGGCATCGTAGTCGTCGAGGTAGGGACGCAGGAAATCCCAGAGCTCGGGGTTCGGCTGCGATGTGTCTATGTGGCACCTCCAGACCCACCTCGCGCCAGCGCGGCCGTGAAACTGCGGTATCGCAAGCGGCTGCGGGTCGTGAGCGACGATCAGGTCGTACTCCTCCTCCAGCAGGTGCGCGTTGCGGGTGGAGTAGGTGAGGTAGATCTCCCACTCGTGGTCCGTGAGCGTGCGCCTGGCGCCCTGCAGG
>JARDZQ010000305.1 GCA_029240775.1 Rubrobacteraceae bacterium
ACGGAGGATCTTGTGGGTCGTCTCCTCGGACCCGGACGAGAGAGCGCCTCGAAGAGCGGGCAAGACATCGGCGAGGAGGGCCTCTCTGCGCTCGTGGGGAAGCGGGTCGATCGCTCGGCCGCCGAAAGGCTCTCCGGTCCTGCTCGCGACGAACTCCGCGGCGCGGTTTATGGCCTCGATGGAACGCTCGTAACTCTCCTCATGGCTCTCGCCCCAGGTGACCAGCCCGTGCTTGGCGAGCAGGATAAAGCGGGCGTTCGGGTTGCTCCGCACAGCCTCGCCCACCTGCTTGCTAAGTGTGAAGCCTGGCCTTATGTAGGGTATCCAGGCCGCCTCCTCGCCGAAGCACTCGGCCGCGAGCGCCTCGCCGCCTTGCGAGCAGCAGATCATGTTGATCGCATCCGGGTGGGTGTGATCGACGTGCGCATACGGCACGAAGGCGTGCAGGAGGGTCTCTATAGAGCCGCGGGGCATCTCCGGCCTGAGCTGGCAGGCGGCGAGGTAGGAGACCATCTCCTCGTCGCTCATCTCGCTGCGCTCCTGGAGCGGCAGGACCTCGTCTAGCTTGAGCCCCGTGAACTGCTGGGCCGTTATAGTCGCGAGGTCGGTGCCAGACCCCTTGACCCAGAGCACGTCCACCTCGCGGCCGGCGTGGTATCGCTCTCTGGCCTTGGTAGAGGTGTTGCCCCCGCCAAAGTTGGCCACCGCGCGGTCGGCGCCAAGCAGGTTGGAGCGGTAGGCCAGCGTCTCGAGCTCTGAGAGACCCTGGGCTCTCTGCGAGTCCCACAGGTTCTTCGTGGCTCCTGGTATCCTCGTCTCCATCTCCTTCGAAACCTTCCCCTCGTCGTTCGCTACTAGTTGGCGCGACGCTCGATGGTCGTCTTCAAACCCCTGCAGCTACCTCCACCCGGCCCCGACGCCCTCCGCGCGCTCCTCGGCGACCCTCTCCGCGTACCCGCTCTGCTCGAAGGTGGCTATCGGGTCCACCGCACCACCAATGTCCTGGCGCACCTTGGCGCATAGGGGTCGTACGTCGGTCGCGTAAGCGTCGAGCAAGGTTCGGTGTGCCCCGAGTACGTCCCCCGAGCGCCGAGCCTCATCCAGCGCCTGGCGGTCCACCAGGAGGGCTTTCGCGTAGGACTCCTGCAGGTTGGTGACGCTCAGAATCATTGCCTCTATCTTGGCCTCTACGTTGTGGGCCTGGTCGATCATGTAGTCGATGCGCGTGCTCTCCTCGGCCTCTATCAGCTCAACGTAGATCAGGAAGAGCTCGAACGGGTTGACGGAACCTACGAGGAGGTCGTCGTCGGCGTACTTGCGGTTGTTGAAGTGGAAGCCGCCCAGACGCCCCTCGTCCAAAAGGAGCGACACGATGTGCTCTATGTTGGTGCCCTGCAGGTGATGACCGAGGTCCACCAGGACCTCGGCCCTCTCGCCGAGCCTCTGGCACATGGTGAGCGCTGCGCCCCAGTCGGAGAGGTCGGTGTGGTAGAAGGCCGGTTCGAAGGGCTTGTACTCGAGCAGCATGCGCATACTTTCGGGCATCGCCTCGTAGGCCTCCGAGAGGCACTCCTGCATGCGGTGGCGCCGCTCCACAAAGGAGTCCTGTCCGGGATAGTTGGTGCCGTCGGCGAACCACAGGGAGAGCACCTCCGAGCCTACCTCGCGCGCGATCTCGACGCACTCCAGAAGGTGCTCGGTGGCCTTGCGGCGTACCGCCGGGTCGGGGTTGCAGACGCTTCCGAGCTTGTAGTTCTCCTCCTGGAAGAGGTTGGGGTTTACGGCGCCAACGCGCAGCCCCAGGTCCTCCGCATACCCCTTGAGCTCACCGTAGTCCTCTACCCTATCCCAGGGGATGTGTATGGCCACAGAGGGGCAGATGCCGGTGAGGCGGTGGACCTCTGCGGCGTCGGCGACCTTCTCGAAGGGATCACGGGGGACTCCGGGCTGCGGGAAGACCTTGAAGCGCGTGCCGGAGTTGCCGTAGCCCCACGACGGCGTCTCCACGCGCTGGGACCTAAGGCGCTGCTCTACCCGGTCCACGCCGACACCCCGAGCTGCGAGGGACTCGGCAAGGACCTCGTAGGCCCGCCCTTCCGTGCTCTCCAAAGCTCTCTCCTCCTCCCGGTCGAGCGCCGGCGCCTCTCGTGGGGGAGGCGCCGGCACCGGTGCCGACCTAGAAGTTGTACTGGTCGATGTTCTCCTGGGTGAAGACGAGCGGCGGCCCGAGAAGAACCTCGTCCTCGGCGATCATCTTGACCTTGCCGAGGCGGCCAGCTTCGAAGGTTCCCGACTTGGGCAGGTTACCCTCGAGCTGGGCGTTGGCGACGTGCACCGTCAGGTAGCCGAGGTCCACCGGGTTCCAGAGGACGAACTTCTCTACGGCTCCGGACTCGAGGTAGGGTTTCATGTCGTTCGGCGTCGAGAGGCCGGTGACGGCCACCTCGCCCTCTAGCCCCTCCTGCTCGACGGCCTCGGCCGCACCGGGAAGGGCGACGGAGGTAATACCGAAGACGCCCGCCGTATCGGGGTTAGCCCGGAGGTAGTTCTTGGTTATATCTATCCCGAGCTGCAGGTCCTCCTCGCCGGGCTCGACGGAGGCGATGGACATCTCGGGATACTTCTCCTTCATGCGCTCGCGCATTTCTTTGAGCCAGGCGACCTGGTTCGGAGCGGTGAGCGATCCGGTGACGACCAGGAACTTGCCCTTGCCGCCGGTCTGCTCGGCCATCACGTCGACGAGCTTGTAGCCTATGGCCTCGAAGGTCGCCTGGTTCACGAAGACCTCGCGCGCGTCCTTGGCCACGTCGGCGTCCCAGGCCGACGTCTTGATCCCGGCGTCTTCGGCCTTCTTCATGGCGGGGGCGAGGGCGTCGGGGTCGTTGGCGGCGACCGAGATGGCGCCGCACTGCTGCTGGATCCACTGCTCGATCATCTGGGACTGGAGCGCGGCTTTGGCCTCCGTCGGCCCGTCGTAGACGAGCTCGACGCCGAGCTCCTCGGCGGCCTCCTTCGCGCCCTTCTCGGAAGCGTTGAAGTACGGGATGCCGACAAGCTTGGGCATCATGCAGATCTTCTTCGGCCCACCGCCACCACCGCCACCACCTTGGGATGGCTGCTGGCCCACGCCGCAGGACGCGGCGATCAAAACCAACGCCATCATCAGGGCTACACGGAAGGTCTTGGACTTCCACGCGGGTTTGGACACGTTCTCTCCTCCTTTTCGGTGCGCTTTGGTCTTCTTCACCGACGGTCTCCTTTCTTGAATGCGGGTCACTCCTCCCTTCTGCGGAAAAACTCGTTCAGGAACACGGCTACAAGGAGCAGGACGCCCAGCACGAAGACTATCCAGGTGCTTGGCACCCCGGCCAGTGTCAGGCCGTTGCGCAAGGTCGCGATGATGAGGACGCCGAGCACGGTGCCGCCTATGGTCCCCGATCCGCCGTAGATGCTTGCTCCCCCCAGGACCACGGCGGAGATCACATCGAGCTCCAGCCCCAGGCCGGAGTCGCCGCGCGCCGTGTAGACCCTCGAGGTGTAGATAACCGCGGCCATGCCCACCAGTAGCCCGATGCCCGAGTAGAGGGCCAGCTTCACCCTGCGGACGGGCACCCCGGAGAAATGGGCCGCCTCCTCGTTGTTGCCGATGGCGTAGATGTAGCGACCGAAACGGGTGCGCGACAGGATCAGCCAGACCACCACCACGGCCACGATAAAGATGAATAACTGCCCCGGCACCACGTTGAGGAAGTACGC
>JARDZQ010000306.1 GCA_029240775.1 Rubrobacteraceae bacterium
CCGGTCCTCGGTCGTGTGGGACATAGTCTTGTGGTTTCCTCCTTTAGGGACGCTTGCAGTACTCGTTAACAGAGCTACCTACCAAGGCGGCGGGCAGGCTAAACACGGTGCGCCGCAACCCCCTTCACGATCCTGTGAACAGGCTAGTCGCTCATGAACACCCTCAGCATCCCCTGACCGTACCGTCTCGCCTTCCTCCACTCGATGGAGCACTCCGACTCGTACACCCGATAACGACGCACGCGCAGTCTGCGCTCACCACGTTGTTGCCGGTATGAGTGGCGATGCTCGCGCTTACCGACTCCGCAACCTTGCAGGTCGGTAACCCTGCATCACCCTGATGGTCGCCGGATCAGGTCACTCTCAGCTGTAGCGCTCCCAACCTCACCCCGGCTCGGATCTCCAGGACAGGCATCCCCTCACTCGAAGCACCTTCCGTCAGAAACGCCCCCTCCCGCTTGGTGAAGCCGTCGCCGACGTCCACGCTTCCCAAGGTGGTCTCTGCCACGATCCTCGCCGCCGTCGTGGCCGGCACGGAGATCTGCACCCCAGAGAGGCCCGCCTCTACCTTCACCCGGGCGTCCCGCGAGAGCGCACCTCCGAAGTCGAGCTCGTAGCCAGCCGCCCCGCCGGAGAGGCGCATCTCGGAGAAGTTCGCGTTGGCGAGGTTCTCTAGCTCTATGCCAGCAGCGCCGCTGGAGATCTCGAGCAGTTCCATGGCGTGGGGGTTTGGCTCCGAGAAGCCGAGCTCGAACTTGCCCGCGCCCTGTCTGACCGTAAGGCCACGCAGGGGCACGCCGCCAAGGTCGAGGTCGAAGTCGCTCGCCCCGGTCTCTATGGTGAGCGCGAAGGGTCTTCGCCTGCCGAACTCGAGCTCGTAGCGGGGAACACCCCCGAAGACGGCCGGTAGCCGCTCGAAGGAAGGCTCCTCCTCGGTAATCGTGACGCTCCCACCTTCCTCCATGATCCTCGGGGATCGCCCGTTGGTGGGGTCGTAGCACGTCCCGGCTATCCAGGCTTCGCCCTCGCCGGACCTAGCATTAAACCGGCAGGCGCCAAGGGCTATGCGCAGCCGTAGGTCCTCCTCTGCAGGGTAGGCTACGTTTATGGGCATCTCTGCCATCCGGCTCCTCCTCGTCGTGGCGACTCGCGTTTGTTGCTCGCCTCTCCGGTCCCCTGAGTGGACCAGGTATTGGCAAGAGCTCCTTCCTACCTGATACGGGTGAGACGGCGAACCGTTTCTAACGCACTTTAATGCGGCTCCTCAGGACATCCGCGGCAAGTTCTCTCCCTACACGTACACATCGGGAGGTGCGGGTTGCCCTTTGCCTGGGCTTCTATCGCCCCTACTTCTACGCGGCAATGCTGACACCCTCCGAGGTCCGAGGCAAGACGTTCGAGTAACCGCCTTCTACCAGGCATTCGGGTGAATAGGCGGTGAAACGGAAGCTACTTCCTGGACAATACCGTACATAACCGGCTAGCAACGAAAGGAGCCCGACGGCTTCCTGTGGGAGGTGGCGTGGAACCCTTCCTTCCCGATGGCTGCGGACGGCAGCGTCGAACTGCCCGACTAGGCACCTCGTCGTCTGGGATGCCAACCTCCGGGAAGATATCTCAGCCACGTGACCAGAACGCACGGGCGTAGTGTTGTCGATTCGTACCCTTGATGGGGAGCTGGTCGCCCCCGCGGCCCGTGAGAGCCCGCGACTTCCCGAAGCTGTCGGCGGGTGCGTCAGCGCGCCCCTGGTTCGCCGCGCTCGCCGGGGTCCCAGGGACGCAGGCGGGGCCACCAGGCAGGCACGGCGCGCCTGTAGGCTTCGTAATCCGCGCCGAACCGGCGGGTGAGAGTGGGTTCCTCGTAGAAGCGCACGAACGCTGCGGTGATTAGCCACAAGACTGTGGCGTACAGCAGCAGACCGAACCGACCCAGGATGAGCGCCTGGCCGACGATGGCCGCCAGTATCGCCACGTACATGGGGTTGCGGACGTAGCGATACACCCCGCCGACGACCAGACGCTCGGGTGCGGCGACCGGCGCCGGCGTCCCGAAGCCCTCCATGACGAACCGCGCGAACGCCCCAACCAGCACTATCAGTCCCGCAAGGAGAAGTATCATCCCGATCACCCGCACGGGTCCCCAGTAGTACGGCAGGGACTCGTGCGCCTGCCAACGCGTCAATAACCACGGGATCAGACCCACGACCACGCCCGGAGCTAGCACAAAGAAAAGCGCGCTGCCGACCGCGGCTGTCGGTCTGCGCATGGCTGCGACTCGCTTTCCAGTCCGTCAAGATGATTCATGTCTCATCATGCTTCGCGGAACCCCGCTTGTGCGCGGTTGGGTGAACAGGTCCAGGCGCGGCGCTTTCTCACCAGTATGGCGGTGGTTCTGGCAGCCGTTGCCCACACTGGGATATTCCCGCTGAGAGCTCGTAATCCTCCATCATCCCACACGCCTCGCATCGCACCCACAGCGTGTTGATACGCTCCGGCTTCCACACGCTCGTCATCGCGCTGGAGCCCAACTCCGCAGCGAAGAACCTTTCCATCGCCTTCGGGTGCGTGCCGCCACGCCTGAGTTGCCGCAGCGCCTCCTCGTCCTCCCACGCCGTGATAGTGAACATCCGGTTGGCGATAACGACGCCTAACCAGGCGATGAAGCCGGGCATATCGACCAGCTCCGCCGCGACGGCACGGCTGTACTCCCGCACCTGCCCAACCTCTTCCTCCGAGCGAGCCTGTATCCAGGTGAGGCCAACGGCTCTGGGCTTAGTTAGCTTGCCCGACTGGGTGCGAACGCCGTAGCCGAAGGAAAACGGTCCAACGGAGTGGGGCTGCACGATCACCTGCAGCCCGAGCTGCTCGACGAAGGTGCTTCGGTCGAAGTACCCTTCGACTGAGCGAACCTTGTCGCCCTCCACCGCGATGAAGTCCGCACCGGGCAGGGCCACGGTGGCCCCGGTCGGCGGGTTCCCCCTGAAGGGGCCAGTGTTGGTCCCACGCATTAGCCACCGGGCGGCCACCGTCCCGTCGCCGGTAGCGTTGTACTCGAGAACGTCGAAGGTGAGGTCGGGGAAGGCCGCGAAGAGTCCGGCCGCGTACTCGGCAATGGCTCGGTCGCTGAGCCCTTCGGGAGCGTTGGGATCGGTGTAGGTACCTCCTTCGGCGAAGGTGGCGACGATAGCCTCCGGATCGCGCCGGTTCCAAGCGTCGAAGTACCTCTGAGCGACGTCGGTAGCGTCCATGTGGTTCTCCTTCACTACATCCTCTTGCAGCGGTCAGTCCTTTCCGGCTGTTTCATGATGGCGGTCCACGAAGTACTGCGCATCCCCCAAATGGACTAACTTTCTACTCCAGACTTCTACAGCGGCTATCGCAGAGAGCATGATCCCTGCAAGAGGCATCAGGTAAAACCCTGAAACCTGTGCATGGTAAGCAGCTCGACCTTGCAGATAATCGCCATGCCGGACAAGTGGCTCAGAGCCCATAAAAGCTACTTTAGTAGCTCCGGAGAATACGACCAAGGTCCCAGACGCAAAGCGGCACTTCGCCCGATGTCCTCTCACGCGCGCGGGGCTTTACTTCAGACCAGCAAGAACACGAGCCGAACAACGGAGGCGCAGATGTACTTGCTGGATTACAATCACCCGACCGAGTTGATCTACGAACGCCGAGAGGCGCTGATGCGAGAGGCCCGCGTCGCGGGCCTCGCCAGAGGACTCCGCTCGGCCCGCCCGAAGGACAACGCTCG
>JARDZQ010000307.1 GCA_029240775.1 Rubrobacteraceae bacterium
GCGTATCACTTCCGGCATGGGGAAGATTGGCAGCGCGCCGCTGACTACGCGATGGGGGCGGGAGCACAGGCGGTGAAGGTGTATGCGATGAGCGAAGCGCTCGAGCACTACGAGCATGCCTACGAGGCGCTGAGGAAGCTCGCTGAGCCCTCGGCCGAGCAGCTCTGCGATGCGATCCTCGGGTGGGCCCCGGCGGCGCTAAAGCTCAGGCCGTATGGGGAAGTGGTGGAGAGGCTCAAGGAGGCCGAGAAGATCGCGCGCGAACTGGAGGATGAAGCGCGCCTCGTACAGATCTTGCACTGGATCGCCAACGCATATATCTCTAATGGGTTCCCTGGACGTGGGATGCCGGCTTTGTTCGAAAGTTACCAGCTTGCCGAACAGCTCGGGGACGAACGGCTGAGCCTAGAACCCACTTTCTGGATGACGATGGGCATGATCGATCGAGATCCGCGCGGCGGGATGGAGCAGATGGATAACGTGATCGAGGAGGCGCGCAAGTATCGCAGGTGGGAGATCGAAGCGCACGCCCTGGCCACCAAAGCGAATGCCCACGCTCGGCTTGGGGAGTTTGAGGAGGCGTGGGATGCCATCCAGCGTGCCCACGAGGAGGTGCGCAAGACCGACTCGCTTGTGAAACAGGCTGATGTTGCGCTGCACTCGTCGCAGGCCTTTTTCGACATGGGCGACGTACAGCGCGGACTGGAATATAGCCAGCGAGGAACGAAGAAGGCTCTGACAGCCCACGGCCTGGAGTGCGCCGCCGCCGGCTATTACGCCACGGGGCTCGGTAATCTGCAAGCGCGCAACCTGGAAGAAGCGCAGAGGGCGTTCGAAGCAGCGCTCAAGCTGCGCACGGACAATCTCCCCGAATTCCAGGGGGGCTCGGAGCAGCTTGTCAACCGCGTGCACGCCGGGCTCGCGGTAGCGCGGTACTTCGGTGGAGACATCGAGGCGATCAAGGACATGGAACGTACCCTCGCGAATGCCGTCGCGGTAGGCGATGACTATACCGTCGCGTTTATCGCGCAGGCTCTCGGCGAGGCATATACACGCTTGGGCGACTTCGAGCGCGCGGAGCGGCATCTGAACACCGCCCTGGATTACTACCGGCGCAACGACATGCGGCCCTACCTGGCGCGCGCCCTGCAATCGCTGGCCTATTGGTACGAGCAGCAGGGCCGCGACGGGGAGGCTGAACAGGTGCGTACAGAGGCCCGCCGGCTGGTGGAAGAACTGCCCTCGCCACCGGTTCGTCCAATCAACGGCTTGTCACTCGCCCCCAACGAGCCTCCGTCGGCCAGTTCAGCCGAGCGCTGAAAGGAAGCCGGCGCATGGACTGTCGTGTCTGCTGGATGTTAGAAGGGGCCTCGTCGGGGCGCCGGAGTAGGACGCGGTGATGCTCGACGAGTTGCGCCAGGTTCCCCTTCTCGCGGACCTCACTGAAGAGGATCTCGAGCGGTTGTATGGGATGGCAGAGACGGTCTCAATTCCCGCTGGGCAACTGGTATTGCAGGAGGGCGACCCGGGTGACTCGCTTTACGTAGTCCTCGACGGCGAGCTCGAGGTTACCAAACGTCACGGCGAGCAAGAGGTCCTGCTCGCGGTGTACAAAGCGGGGCAATTCTTCGGCGAGATGGCGCTACTCGAGCAGGCACCACGGTCTGCTTCGGTGCGTACGTTGCGGGAAAGCCGTCTGTTACTGATCAGTCAAGTGGCCTTCCAAACGTTGCTCTCTTGCAGCCCTTCAGCGCCCTTCAAGATCTTGCGCACGGTGACCTCGAGGTTGCGCAGCACCGAATCGATGCTGATACAGAACGAGAAGATGGCCGCTCTCGGCACGCTTGCCGCAGGTCTCGCCCACGAACTGAATAACCCGGCGGCGGCCATACGGCGTAGCGCGGCACAGTTGCGCGATACGCTGGCCGAGCGAGAGCGCTTGGCAGCCGAACTCATCACGCTCACCAACGATCCGCACCAGAAGGAGATGCTCGGTAGTCTGCAAGCGGAAACAATGGATCGCGTGGCTACGCCACCTCCGTACGACCCGCTAACCATCAGCGAGCGCGAGGACCAGCTGCAGGAGTGGTTGGAGGACCATAGGGTGGGGCAGGAATGGGAGCTCGCGCCCGTGCTGGCCTCCTTCGGCTGGACCAGGGACGAACTGGAGCAGTTGGATGAGCGCTTCTCTCCAATACAGTTGCCCGTCGTGCTCCGGTGGTTGGCGGCCAATTCTTCGGTCTACGACTTGCTCGAGGAAGTGAGAAAGAGTGCCGAAGCGATGTCGGAGATCGTCAAGGCCGTCAAGACGTATTCGTATCTGGATCGGGCGCCGATCCAGGAAGTGGATGTGAGAGAGAGCCTGGAGAACACCTTGGTGCTCTTGCGGCCCAAGATCAAAGCGGGCGTTAGCATCAAGCGAGATTATGCTGACGACGTGCCGCGTATAGAGGCTTACGGATCCGAGCTCAATCAAGTTTGGACCAACATCATCGATAACGCGATCGATGCCATGGAGGCTCAAGGAGAACTTGCTTTACGCACCCGCGCAAGGAACAGCGAGGTCATAGTCGAGATCGTCGACAACGGAGCGGGGATCCCCTCCGAGCTTCAGCCGCGCATCTTCGAACCTTTCTTTACTACGAAGGCTCCAGGTGTCGGCACCGGCCTGGGTCTGCATATCGCCTACAATATCGTAGTTCACAAGCACCAAGGTCAGATAAAGGTCGAATCCAGACCCGGAGAGACGCGCTTTCAAGTGGTGTTGCCTGTCCGGCTCGCCAGAAGTACGAGCTAGCAGGCCTCTGTGAACAGCTTTATATCAGTGTTCGTGGAAGAAAAATAGCTCATTTGGGGGATGTACCGTCCGCACCAGCGAGGTTATGGTGAGGTCGTTCCAGGAAGCGGTAATGTACCCTCGCGCGGCATTACCTGCCACGCGCACGGCGAAGGTGGAAGGGGCAATGACCCAGGGAGCTTCTGCAGCCGCTGGCTCCAGTAGCCCGGACGGGGACACGGATCAATGGCCCACGTAGTCAGGCAGCCCTGCGACGAGGGGGTAATCCGCTCGACGGAGGGGCAGTCGGTCTGTACCCCGACCGCCGCACCGTGGGTGTTGGCGGCGACCATACTCGCATCGAGCATGGCCTTTATCGACGAGACCGCCCTCCCCGTAGCGTTGCCGGCCATTCAGAGCGGTCTGGACGCAACGGCGGTGGACGGCCAATGGGTGGTGGCGGCCTACACTCTCTTTGTGGCGGCCCTGGTCTTGATTGGCGGGTCCCTGGGCGACCATCTGGGGCGCCGGAGGATGTTTTCGGTCGGCGTTCTGCTGTTCGCGTTAGCCTCGGCCTGGTGCGGTCTCTCCCAGAGCTCCGAAGAACTCGTCGTGGCTCGAGCGCTTCAGGGGGTGGGTGCAGCTCTCCTCGTGCCGAACTCTTTGGCTATCATCGGCGCCTCCTTCGAAGAGGAGCGACGCGGCAAGGCTATAGGCACCTGGACCAGCCTCACAAGCGTGACGCTGGTACTTGGCCCGTTACTCGGTGGTTATCTCGCCGAGAACGTCTCCTGGCGCGCGGTGTTCTTCATCAACGTCCCGATCGCGGTCGCGGTCCTGGCTATCGCCTTTCAGCGCGTGCCGGAGAGCCGGGATCCTGAGGCCCGAAGGCTTGACATTCCGGGGGCGGCACTCATCGCGGTGGGACTGGGCGGCATCGTCTTCGGGCTTCTGGAATCTTCGAGGTCGGGC
>JARDZQ010000308.1 GCA_029240775.1 Rubrobacteraceae bacterium
TGCGTCGGTGAACGGCGGACGCGGGGGACCCCACGGAGGTCAGCTGGTGAAGATCAACAAGTGGACGAGGCGGCACTCGGACGCCCGGCCGCCGGAGGAGACCGTAGCGAAGGAGGAGGCGAAGGGCCAGCCGCCTGACGGGCTCTCGGAGGCTGGCGTACGGGAGGCGCTGCGCGACGTAAGGGACCCGGAGATAGGGCGGGACCTCATCTCGCTCAACATGGTGCGTGGGGTGGAGATAGATGACGGCGTCGTGAGTGTCGGCGTCGCGCTCACCACTGCGGGGTGCCCGATGAAGCATCGGATCACCACCGACGTCAGGGACAGGCTCATGCAGATCGAGGGCGTCCGGAGCGTCGAGGTTGACTTCGGCGTGATGACCGACGAGGACCGACAGAACCTGATGACTTCGCTGCACGGCGGCCCCGCGGAGCTCGCCCCGGCCTTCAAAGACGAGTCGAAGACGCGCGTGATCGCCGTCGTCAGCGGCAAGGGCGGCGTCGGGAAGAGCACGGTCGCCGTGAACCTGGCGGCAGCGCTCGATCGGGCCGGTCACTCCGTGGAGATACTCGACGCTGACGTGCACGGCTCCTCGGTGCCGGTCATGCTCGGATCGCTCCAGAAGCCGAACGTGGTCGGGGGCGTCATCTTCCCGGTTGAGTCCCCGCAGGGGCTCAAGTTCATCTCCATGGGCAACTTCGTGGACGAGGGCCAGGCCGTCATCTGGCGGGCTCCCATCGTCAACAAGGCCCTCACGCAGCTGATGCGCGACGTCTACTGGGACGAGCCGGACTTCATCATCGTGGACATGCCACCCGGCACCGGCGACGTGGCGCTCACCGTGGCGCAGATGATCCCCAAGGCCGAGGCCCTGGTTGTAACGACACCGCAGGCGGACGCCGCGCGGGTGGCGGTCAAGGCCGGAAAGATGGCGGTGCAGGCCCACCTCAAGCTCGTGGGCGTCGTGGAGAACATGAGCCACGCCGTCTGCCCGGACTGCGGCAAGGAGATGAGGATCTTCGGCGGCGACGGCGGCGACCGCGTGGCCGAGGAGCTGGAGCAGAAGGTTCTGGGACGCATCCCGATCCAACCCGACGCAAGCGGGGAACCGGGCCGCTCGCTCTTCGAGGAGGGCACCGACCAGGCCCGCGTCTTCGACGAGATAGCCGGCGATATCGCCCAGACCAGGGTCCGCCGGCGTTTGAAGGTTTTGTAGCGCTCAGCTATCAGCGATCAGCCATAACGGCCACCGCCAAGTGCGGTGGCCGTTTCTCGTTGCCGTCGGGCGGTGGCGTTAGTGGTTACCTGACAGCTCTCTGGGCCGGGCAAGGTTCGCCTGGGCTGCCGCTAGTGTGGAGACTGGAACCAACCAGGGGCTTGCGCTGACGCCGTCGAGGCCCATGTCGTGGAAGGCCCTAACAGAATGGGGGTCGCCACCGAGGTCGCCCGAGGCGAAGACGAATACGTCGGGGTTGGACCTCCTTGCCCTCTCGAGCGCCTCCTCTACAAAGGTCTTTACGATGGGGTCAAGAGAGCGGAAGGGGTCCGCGCCCACGATGCCGAGCTCTTCGTAGGCCCCCATGAAGTGACCCGTGTCGTCGCGGCTGATGGCGAGCACGGTCTGGGTCAGGTCGTTGACCCCGTAGGAGAGGAACTGCAGGTCTCCGGAGAAGGTGTCGGCCGTCCTCACGGCGGCCGGCGTCTCGATCATCGCCCCCACCTTGTAGGGGACCTCGATCCCCTCGGCCTCCATAACTTCTTGGGCCGCCTCTTGGATCGTCTCGACCACGCGCAGGGTCTCGGTCCGGTTTATGACCATCGGGATCTGGATCTCCGGCTGGACCTGGATGTCTTCCTGCATGCAGCTGGCCGCAGCCATAAGTATTGCCTTCGTCTGGGAGCGGGCGATGTCCGGGGCGAGCACGTAAAGGCGCACGCCCCGGAAGCCGAGCATAGGGTTCGTCTCCTCACGGACCTCGCACCGGTGCCGCGTCTCCTCGAAGGAGAGCTCCATGAACCCCGCCACGCGAGCCATCTCGACCTCGCTGCGGGGCAAGAACTCGTTCGGCACGGGATCGAAGAGCCGTATCGTGGCCGGTCTGCCCTCCAGCAGCCGGAAGATATCTCCCGCCGCCTGCTCCATGACAGGGTAGATCGAGTTCAGGGCTTTCTCGCGCTCCTCCTCGCTCTGGGCCAGGATGAGGGCCGTGAAAGCGGTGCGGCGCTCCTCCGGGCTGAGCATGTAGTGCTCGGTGCGGGCCAGGCCAACGCCCTCGGCGCCTAAAGAGAGGGCGACCTCGAGGTCCTCTTCTGTCTCGGTATTGCACCGGATCTCGACGGCTTTGTGCGCGCGGGCCCAGCCGAGCAGCCGCTGGACCCTCTGGTACAGTTCCTCGCCCTCGGAGTCCACCTCCTCCCCCGCCAGCCTGGCCTTTATGGGCGAGGGCACCACCGGCAGGGCGCCGAGGAAGACCTCGCCCGTGGTGCCGTCGATAGAGATGACCTCCCCGGACGCTATCGCCTCTTCGCCGATGTGAAGCACCCCGTGGCGCTCGTCGATCTCGACGCTCTCGGCCCCGACCACCGCCGCCTTGCCCATTCCCCGCGCGACGATGGCGGCGTGCGAGACCACCCCGCCCCTGGCGGTCAGGACCCCGTTGGAGGCGTGCAGGCCGCTCACGTCCTCCGGCGAGGTCTCGTGACGAACGAGGATGACGTCGTGGCCGCGCTGCGCGAGGACCTCCGCCTGCTCGCGGTGGAGGGTGACCTCGCCCGTGGCAGCACCTGCCGAGGCCGGGATGCCGGTAGCGATGCGCCGACCGTCCTGGCGTGCCTTCTCCTCCTCTTCCGGGTCGAAAGCCGGCTGGAGCAGCTCGTTCAAGCCCTTGGGATCGCCGTACTTGAGCACGGCCTCCTGGGGGGAGAGGACGCCCTCCTCGACCATGTCCGTGACGATCTTGAGCGAGGCCCGGCCGGTGCGTCCGCCCAGAGCCCGGGTCTGCAGGATAAAGAGCCGGCCGCTCTCGATAGTGAACTCCACGTCCTGCGGATCGCGGAAGTGGCGCTCCAGGGCCGCCTGCGCGGCGTAGAGCTGCCGGTAGGCTCCCCTGAGCTTCGGGTCGCTCTTCATCTCCTCGATGGGCTTCCCGGCCCGGATGCCGGCCACCACGTCCTCGCCCTGGGCGTTGGTCAGGTACTCGCCCACGAGGACGTTCTCGCCCGTCAAGGGGCTGCGGGTGAAACACACACCGGTAGCGCTATCGTCGCCCCGGTTACCGAAGACCATGGAGACCACGCTCACCGCCGAGACGGCTGTCTCGGGGATCTTGTTAACCCGCCGGAAGAAGACGGCACGCTCCGAGTAGCTGGACTCGAAAACCGCCTCGATAGCCGCCAATAGCTGGCTGCGCGTGTCCTGGGGGAAGGGCTGTCCGGTGACCTCGAGGACGGTGTGCTGGTACTCCCAGGTTAGGTGCTCCAGGTCCTCGAGCTCCAGGCCCGAGACGTCGTCGACGCCCCGCTGCTCCAGCACGGCCTTCCGGAGCGGTTTGAGGTGCGTCTCGTCGTCTACACCGAGCGCTATGTCCGCGAACTGCTCGGTGAAGCGCAGGTAGCAGTCCCACGCGAAGCGCCTGTCGCCGCTCTGGCTGGCGAGACCCTCCACGCTCTGGTGGTTGAGGCCAAGGTTGAGGATCGTGTCCATCATGCCGGGCATGGAGACGGCCGCCCCCGAGCGCACGGAGACCA
>JARDZQ010000309.1 GCA_029240775.1 Rubrobacteraceae bacterium
TCTTGGCGTAGTCGAGGTCGGCGGAGGCGTGGATCACGCGCTCCGCCACCGCGCGCGAGAGCGGCCCGAGGTGCGAGAGGTCCACCATCTCCCGCATACGGCGGTAGCTCTCGGTCTCTATGCGGTGCACTCGTCTCATTCTCTCTCCAATACTACGATCTCGACGCACGCCGCCACCGGGCACACCTCCGCGCACTCGGCACAGCCCGTGCAACGGCCCTCCAGTACCATCAGGGGTGAAGGATAACCTCTGGGGGCGGGTCGTATCGCCTTCTCCGGGCAGGTCTTTATGCAGGCCCCGCAACCCGCGCACTGATCCGTCACGGCGAAGACCTTCATACCCTGTATCCTCTGGGCGTTACCATGCGACCGGCTCGAACCTCCGTCTGCGAGCTGCCGACGATCACCACGGTGAGCATGTCTATCTGTTCGGGCCGCAGGGAGCCAAGGTCCGTCAGCGTAACGTCCTGTCCCTCGCGGTAGGCTTCTCTCACGACGCCCACCAGGGTGTCGGGGGGACGGTGCTGGAGCAGGATCTCACGCGCCTTGCCTAGCTGCCAGTCGCGTCCCTTCGAGCGCGGGTTGTAGAGCGAGACGACGAAGTCCGCCTCCGCGGCTACCCGCACCCGCTCCCTGATGACCTCCCAGGGAGTCAGGAGATCCGAGAGACTGATCGAACAGTGATCGTGCCCGAGCGGCGAGCCGAGCAAAGAGGCCGCAGCCTGCGCCGCCGTGACGCCCGGAACGACTGTAACTTCAACATCGGCGCCCGCAAGCTCCAGCGCAGGCGAGGCCATCGCGTAGACGCCGGCGTCCCCGCTCGAGACCAGCGCGACGCTCCCCCCTGAGAGCGCCTCGGCGAGCGCTTCTTTAGCGCGTTCTACCTCGCTCCCGAGCGGCGGTGTGGAGACCCTGGTCCCCGGACGGAGCAGGTGTCTTATGCGGTCTACGTACTGTTCGAGCCCGACGATAAGCTCGCAAGCGGAGAGGGCCTCGCGGGCTAGAGGTGGGATCAGGGCGTCATCCCCCGGCCCAAGCCCGACCAGGAATAGTCTGCCCCTTACCGGCAGCCTCCCCACGGCGACGGTCGCCATCGCGGACTTCCGCTTCTCCACCGCGAGCTCGGCCCCGCTCGCGAGCGCCGACGCCTCGGCGACGCTCGGCGTCCCGACGGCGTCCCTGACGACTGATGAGGGATTGGGGACGTCCATCGCCGACAATTCCTCTGCGGCGTGAAACCGGAGCGGGACGCCGAGGTCCTGCGCCGTCTCGAGCATGCCCGCTTCGTCGGACTTCGCCTCGACGCTCGCCAGCGACGCGACGCTCTTCTTCGAGAGCCTCGAATCTTCGAGCGCCCGGTCGAGGAGGGCCAGGATATCCCCGGCCCTCGCGCCCCGGCTGCACCCGACGCCGGCGACGAGCGAGGGCGGGCGGTAGACGACGGCGGGACGCGGCACGCTCACGGTCCGGTCGGAGATGAAGATCAGGGGCGCCTCGGGCTTCTCCGCGCGCACCACGTTCTCCGGCAGCGGCCCGAGCGGCCAGCGAACGTCGGAGAGGAGGTTGACCCGCTCCCCGGAGACGAGCGCCGCCCCGACCGCCGCGAGGTCCGAGCCTTCTTCTATCCGGAAGCCAAGATTCGCCCCGAAAGAGTCGAGAGCCTGAACTCCCACAACGTCGCTCGCAGTAGTTACTACGGGTACAGCGCCTAGAGAGTCCGCCACTCGCGCCGCGAGCACGTTCGCGCCGCCACCGTGTCCCCCGGCGAGCGCGATGGCGAAGCGCGCGGCGTCATCCACGCAGACGATGCCGGGGTCGCGGTGCTTGTCCTCCAGAAGGGGCGCGACGAGGCGCACGGCTGCGCCGGTGGCGAGGAAGAGGACGATACCGTCGCACTCCTTCCAGGCTCGCTGCAACGCCTCCTTCGGTCTGTCTTCGTAGAGGGTGGCGTCAGGCCAGGCGTGCTCGAGGTGGGCGGCGTTCTTGCGACCGTTTGTGGTCGCTGCGACGAGCCCGATCACTGCTTCCTCCCCGAGACGACGAAGACGGGGGTCTCGGTAGCGAGACGGTGCAAGTCCCCGATGCCCTTTACGCGGGAAGTCTGCATAAAGGCAGTCTCGACCTCGAGGCCGCAACCCTTGAGTATCTCCCCGGCCGGGACGATCCGTTCCAGGCTGATGAGGCTGAGAACCACCGCGCGATGCGCCCGTACGGCACAGAGCTTGACGATCTCCTCGAAGCTACTACCAGATCCGCCTACAAACACTGCATCCGGTTCGGGCAGATCACGCAGCGCCTCGGGAGCCTCGCCTTCGATTACGCGCACGCAGACGCCGTGGCGGGCGGCGTTCTTGCGGATACGTTCGCAGCTCTCGGGGTCGCGCTCTACGGCGAGCGCGGCTGCGCCGAGGCGAGCGCACTCGACAGCGACGGAGCCGCTGCCGGCGCCGACGTCCCAGATCAGGTCCCCCGGACCGGGGCCGAGGCGAGCGAGGACGAGAGCGCGGGTCTCCGCTTTGGTGATCATTGCCGACCGGTGCTCGAAGCTATCCTCGGGCAACGCCCACCGGCCGGAGCTCTCGAGACCGGAGGAGGTCCAACCCCTCCGGCCGGAACCGCGCTTCTCGTCGAGAACCAGGACCACGTTGGGATCGTTCCACCTCCGCCCAACAACCTCGGCCGCGCCACCGCGAAACACGCGCTCGTCCGGCCCGCCGAGCCTCTCAGCGACGAAGAAGGTCCGCCCCCACACCTCGAGCTCCCGCGCCAGCTTCGCGGGCCCGAACCCCGGCGAGGTGAGCACCGCGACCTTCGGATACGCCCGGCAGACGTTGACCGCGCGGCGGGGGTCGCGGCCGTGAGCGCTAACGGTGACGGCGTCGTCCCAGGAGAGGCCGGCGCGCGCGAAGGCGAGCGCGACGGAGGAGACGCCGGGGATGGTGCGCAGAGCCTCGGCGCCGAACCTCTCCTCGAGCAGGCGCACGATGCCGAAAAAACCAGGGTCCCCCGAGGCGAGCACCACGACCGGTCCCCTGGCGCGCTTGATGCTCGCGAGGGCTCCCGAGAGATCTCCCTCCAGAGCTACGGCCCTTTTCGCTTCGACGCCGAGCGCCGCCAGGTGACGTCTCCCCCCGGTCACGAGCGCGGCCTCTTCGAGTAGGGTCGCAGCCTCCCCGCTCAGGGGCCTGCCGTCGAGCCCGATGACGGTTATGCGGTTCACCTTTCTCTCCAGGTCGTCAGCTCGAGCGCGCCGGGACTCGCCCCGACCGGCTCCAGGGAGTCGAAGTCCACCATGATGGCGTGCATCTCGAGGTCGTCCCCGGCGTACGCCCGCAGGTTCTTGGCCACCCGCTCGCACAGGAGATTGGGCGCGCGCTTCAAGCTTGCGGCGCGCCACAGCTCGTAGGCGTGACGGGCGGTATTGGCCTCCTTTACCCCTTCGATGAGCTCCGAGGATCCGCCGGCCTCGGCGGTGATCTCCGCCAGCAGCTCGGTGTCCACCCTGGAGCGGGTCCAGTGGGTCATCATGACGCCCGCTGCCAGCTTGGCCAGCTTCCCCGCCATCCCCACGAAGAAACCGCACCGGAGCCCGTTCCTGACCGCCCCCTTTATGGCCTGCCCGGTGAAGTCCCCGACCTCTATGAAGCAGACCTCTTCGAGGTCGGGCAGCAGGCGCATCGCCGCCCTCTCGGTTAGGCCACCGGTCGAGAGGACGAAGGTCTCGTGGCCCTGCGCGCCCAT
>JARDZQ010000310.1 GCA_029240775.1 Rubrobacteraceae bacterium
GTAGAGGCTCACGTGCAGGTGGTGGCCGTTGCCTGCTCCTTCCAGGTACGGCTTCGGGGCCATGGTGGTACCGAGCCCCATCCGGTGGGCTACGCCCCTTATGGCCTCCAGTACCATCACGCGCTTGTCCGCCGCAGCCAACGCTTCGTCCTCCCCAACGGAGAGCTCGAGGTTTCCCTGCCCCACCTCGGCGTGGCACTGCTCCGGCCGGATACCCATCTCCTCCAGCGTCTGTGCCAGCTCCGCGACGAACTCCGCCGCCGGGGTCAGCGCGTAGCTCCCCGCGTACGGCGTCCTGTCCAGCGGACCCTCGGCATCCCAGACGTAGAACTCGGCCTCGAAGGAGGCGAGCGTCCTGTAGCCTCTATCCGAGAGCCGTTCGAGCACCCGCTTGAGGGCGCTACGTGGGCAGCCCTCCCAGGGCGTGCTCGCGTCGGGCTCCGTCATGTCCACGGAGACCATCGCCTGCCCGCGGGCGAAGGGGAGGGCTGTAAGCGTCGATAGGTCAGGGACCAGCCGGCACTCTCCTACCGGGCTCAAGCCCGACTCCGGGTGCAAAGCACCGCTCGGATCGAGCGCCAGGACTCCTTTGGCGAGCCCCACCCCGGCCCTCGCCCTCCCGTCGAAGCCGTCCCTGTGAACGGCCTTCGCCTTGGGGATGCCAGCGTGGTCCACGAACACGAACCGTACCCACAGGGTATCTTCAGGCAACGGCCTGGCCACTTTCTCCTGCGCTTCGCGCTCGGCTTGCATCTCACCCTCCAACGTCTAGCTGAAGATCCCTCCCATAAGGGTGCTTACAATATAAATCATCTCGACCGGGGGCCGCTGGGCCCCCGGTCCTCTTTCCTGCCCTTAGTGTTCCGCCGTGGAGGGGGCGATGTTGCGGTTGAAGCGGAAGACGTTGTGTGGGTCGTAGCGGTCCTTGAGGGCAACGAGTCGTTCGAAGTCCTCTGGCGCGTAGGCCGCCTTTACCCTCTCGGCACTCGCGCCTTCGAGCTCCATAAAGTTGACGTAGGTGTCGCCGGTCTGGAAGGAGCGAGTCGCGTCGGCCACGCGGGCGAGGTAAGCTACGACCCCTTCCGCCATCTCCGGCGTGAAGGCCGGCCCGATCCCGTTCATGATGAACTTGGAGTCGCCCTTGCCCATGGTGCTCAAATGTTCGGCGGTGCGTGCCAGGGCGCCGCCGAGCTGCCTGAGCTCGAGCATGATCAGGGGCGAGCCAGAACCGGCGCCTGCTACCTCTACGAGTGTTTGGATAGCCTCGGGCGAGAGCTCACTCAGCATCTCGGAGTGCTGGCGGGCTCCCATCGGGTCGACCGGGTCCATGCTTATGGAGTCCATCGCCGCGTACGGCATCATCCCGAAGGTGTCCATGATCGGCTCGCCGAGCTCCTCGCGCATGGGACGCACCAGTTCCTCGCCGTCACCAGGCGACTCCCCGCAGTAACAGCCACGCAGCGCTATTACAGACTTGCCGCGTAGCGGCTCGGGGAGCGCAGGCAGAGGAGGGACATTCAGGAACGCCACTCCTGAGGTCATCTCGTCGGGGAGATCAGCGCTCCAGCGGGCGTAGGCCTCCAGCACCTCGGGCGCCTTCTCCACAGGGTAGATCAGGTTGCCACCGTAGAGCATCCCGATGGGGTAGAGGTCGAACTTCAGGGAGGTGACTATACCGAAGTTGCCACCTCCGCCCCCAATACCCCAGAACAGGTCGGGATGCTCCTCGGCGCTCACGCGCACCAGCTCGCCATCCGCGGTGACTACGTCTGCCTCCCTCACGCTCGCGGCGTTGAAACCATACTTGCGCCCGAGCCACCCGAAGCCGCCGCCCATGGTGTAGCCCACGATGCCGACATATGAGGTGGAACCCAGGAGGCCGGCCAGACCGTGCGGCTGGGACTCGTGGATCAGGTCGAGCCACAGCGCGCCGGCCTCGACCCGCGCCGTCTTGTCTACAGGGTCCACCCTGACCCCTCTCATGCCCGAGGTGTTGATCAGGACCCCGCCGTCGCAGGCAGTGCCCACGCCGTGGCCCGTCGCCATCACACCGACGCCCAACCCCCCTTCGCGGGCGAAACGCACCGCTGCCAGCACGTCGGCCGCGCCCTTGGCCACGACGACCAGCGCAGGAGTCTGATGGGCTGCCAGGTTCCACGCCCGGCTCGCCTCCTCGTAACCTTCCTCTCCAGGCGCGTGTGCGGTGCCGCGCAGACCGGCCCTCAGGGTCTGTAGCGTCGAGCCCTGGATCACCGTCTCCATAATCGTCTCCCTTCCCTCTCGAGGTTGCGAGCCGGCAGGTCAATTCCTCCCGACCGGTTCAGACAACAGCACTCAGCCTAACGTCCGAGCATAGAAGGCGCATCCCCCAAATGGAGTATTTTCGACCTACATCCAGCCGCGACGCTTGAAGATGAAGTAGAGCGTGAGAGAGGTGAAACCCATGAGCACCAGGGCGAAGGGGTAGCCGAGCGGCCAGCCCAACTCGGGCATGTAGTCGAAGTTCATCCCGTAGATCGTCCCTATGAGCGTGGGCGCGAACAGGATGGCGGCCCAGGCGGAGATCTTCTTTACCTGCTCGTTCTGGGCCAGGCTCGACAGGGTCAGGTTCACGCTGAGGATGCTCTGCAGCAGCTCGCGGAAGCCGGCGAGTCGTTCCGTAACCTGCAGGACATGGTCACGGACGTCGCGTAGATGCCTCCGTACCTCCGGGTCGACGTCTATGGCCTCGTCCCGCATCATATCTCCAAGCACACCGCCGAGCGGTTCCGTCGCCCTCTGGAACTCGATCACCTCGCGCGAGAGCTCGTAGATCCTGCGCGACACGTTGGGATTACCCCCGAAGACCTCGGTCTCTATCTCTTCGATATCGTTCTCGAGGCCGTCGACTACGGGCCCGTAGTCATCAACGACACGGTCCATGATGGCGTGCAGGATCGCCTCGGGTCCACGGCGCAGGTGCTCGGGGTCGGCCTCCAGTTGCTTGCGTACCCCGCCCAGGTCCGGCGACTCGCCGTGGCGCACGCTCACTACGAAGTCTTTTCCCACAAAGAGGTGGACTTCGCCGAACTCGACCCTCTCCTCCTCGTCCAGGTAGCGGGCCGGCTTGAGCACGACAAAGAGCGTATCCCCGTAGCGCTCCAGCTTGGGCCTCTGGTGGGCGTCCGTCGCATCCTCGACCGCCAGACCGTGCAGGCCGAACTCCCCGGCGACGGACGAGAACTCCTCTACCGTCGGCTTGTAGAGGCCGATCCATGCAACCCCGCGCCGGTTTCGGACGGCCTCATAGGTCTCCTCGAGGGTTACCGGCTCGGCGGTACGGTGGCCGTCCACGTAGATAGCATTGTCCACGATCACAGCCGCATTATACGCCCGCGCCTGTTTCTGCTGGTATGCTTCAGCCCACTGCGACGCGCTTGTGGCCTCTACTCGTCGGTCTCCCCCTCGAAGACGGCGAACGCGGCACCCTGGGGATCGCCAAGGACGGCGATCTTGCCCGAAGGGAGATCCAAGGGCCCCGCAAGCACGGTACCGCCGAGCTCGCGCGCCTTCTCGACGGCGGCGTCGCGCGATGAGACCCCCCATTCCCAACCAGCAAACGTCCAAGATAGAGCCTGGTTGTCCGATATTGGATACGACCCCAATGGCCTTGATGGGATGTGCCTTCTCTCCGCCAGAAGGACACCAAGTGATGCTTCAGGCGTACTTCCAGAAAACCAGTCG
>JARDZQ010000311.1 GCA_029240775.1 Rubrobacteraceae bacterium
ATCAGGCGGATGAGGGGAGTGGGAGCCAGGCGGAAAGCGATGATGTGAACACCGACCGGACCTCGGGCATACCCTCCGGTACGCGCGCGACCGGCAGCAATCCCGACAGCCCTTCATCTCCCCCCGATCTGATAACCATCAACCGTTCGGACTGCACTGTGGACCAGGGAGCGTCGATTACGGTGGAGGATGGTGACGGGACCGAAGCGCGCTTCGTGGACGGAGACAATGATGTCGAGATAAGGGCTGACGCCAACCGGGTCAGAATCGAGGGCCCCAACGACGAATTCATTGGGGATAATGCGGTTTCGACATCAGACCCTGGATTCGACACCGACGGGGATTACCGGGTCGTCACCGATACCGGCGTCACGTGCAGGGGCGACAACAACAACCGGAATAACGACAACAATCGCAACAACAACCGGAATAACGACAACAATCGCAACAACGACCGGAACAACGACCGGAACAACCGGAACAACGATGGCGTCCGCATCATCCGCAACAACGACGGCGGGGCCGCCGACCGCCAGTACGGCAACAAGGTCATAGTGGACACCATCCCCGACAAGGGCAAACTCTCCAATACCGGCGGTGTGCCGTTGGCGGGGGGCGCGCTATTGGCCCTCGCCTCCGTCGGCCTCGGGCTCTCGATCCTGCGCTACGCGACACGGCGCGACCCGTAGCCTAACGGCTCGCGTGTGACCACGGAGGTCTAAAGGTGAGCTTCTGGGAAGACCCGCTGCTGAAGGCGGGGGTGGTCATGATGGTCTTCGCCCTCGCGCTCACGGTCGTCGCCGTGGCAGCAACGATCGCTCTCCGCTCGGGTTCCGAGCGGGCGGGCGCATCGGAGAGGGGGGAGCCCTCGGTCGAGCCGTTACGCTACGGATCTCCCCCTCCTCCGCCCAAGCCGCTGACAGAGAAGGCCGAACCCCAGTCCCAACCGCTCGAGGACGCAGAGCCGAAACCAGATCCGCAACGGGAACCGAAACCGGAACCCGATCCGCAACCCGAACCCGAGCCGGAACGGGAGGCCTTGCCTGAGGCCGTGGCGGATTGGCCGATGCCTACGGACGAGCAGATCGAAAAAGCGAGCAAACCCCGCCACTACGACCTGCCGCCAGGGGCAATAATGGGCCTCACGATAAACGCCTTGGGTGTCCACAACGCCCCGGTCTTCGACTCGGATGATCAGTGGGCTCTGAGAAATGGTGTCAGCCACGTACCAGATACCTCCCTGCCCTGGTCTGATGCGCCGCAGAGGAACGTGTACCTTGAGGGGCACCGCCTGGGGTGGCCGGGCACCGGCAGCCACCTCATCTTCTACCGCCTGAACTGGCTGGGGGAGGGTGACATAGTCATGCTCAAGGACCGCGACGGCAAGAGGTACAGGTATCGCGTGAGCGAGACGCTGTTGGTGAACCCCGACGACGTCTGGGTGATGGGACAGGTGGTGGGGCGTGACATGGTGACGCTGCAGACCTGCACCCCGATCCCGACCTTCGAGAAGCGCCTTATCGTACGCGCAGATCGTGCCTGAAAGGAAGGCATCAGGTTTCGGGTATTTGCTGATGCCTGAAACCTGATGCGTGAAGCCTAAACAGCTACGCCGCTTCCTGCTCCATCTTCTCCGAGTACCTTCCGTTGCGGGCTGCGCTGTTCATCTTGGCGCGGTGGGCGAAAGCCTTCTGGGCCGCCTCGACCTTGTCGGTGCTGCCGCCCCAGAGCTCCATCGGCTGTCCCTGCAAGGCGCGGGCGTAGGAGAAGGAGAGCTCCCAGGGCAGGCCCTCGTAGAGGGAATTCATCGAGTTGAGGTGCTGGGTGGCCTGCAGATCCGTCTGGCCGCCGGAGAGGAAGACGATGCCGGGCACGGCTGGCGGAACGGTGCGAAGCAGGCACTCGACGGTCGCCCGGGCGACCTGCTCGACCCCGGCCTGTTCGGAGGAGTTCTTCCCCGAGATGACCATGTTCGGCTTCAGGAGCAACCCCGAGAGCTCGACGCCGTGCTCGTGGACCTCGTCGAAGGTCTCGTGCAGCGTCCACTCCGTGACCTCGTAGCAGCGCTCGATCGAGTGGTCGCCGTCAATGAGGACCTCGGGCTCGATTATCGGGACGAGGTCGTGGTCCTGGGCGAAGGCCGCGTACATGGCGAGCGCCTCGGCGTTGGCCTCCACGCAGCTCCTGGTGGGGATCCCTTCGCCTATGGTGATGACCGCGCGCCACTTGGTGAAGCGCGCCCCCAGCTCCCTGTACTCAGCGAGCCTCTCGGCCAGACCGTCGAGGCCCTGGGTAAACTTCTCGTCCGGGGAGAGCGGCATGTTCACGGTGCTCTTGTCCACCTTTATGCCTGGGATGATCCCCTGCTCCTCGAGCACCTTGGAGAGCGGCCTGCCGTCGGAGGCCTCCTGCCTGATGGTCTCGTCGAATAGGATCACACCCGAGAGGTACTCCCCTATGCCGGGGGTCGTAAACAGCATCTCCCTGTATTGCCGCCTATTCTCCTCGCTTGACTCTATTCCGACCGCCTCGAAGCGCTTGCCGATAGTGCCGAAGCTCTCGTCGGCGGCGAGGATGCCCTTGCCCGGCGCCACGAGTGCCCTGGCTGTCTTCTCGAGCTCCTGCAAATTCATCTCCGGCTCCTTCCGTCTACCTCTCTGCGATCTGGATCAAAATATAGCAAAGGCCCCGAGCCGCGGCCCGGGACCTGATCAAGTCTTACTCGGGTTCTGGGAGGCCCCGCTAGGCCTTTACCAGCTCGCGCTCCTCTTTCGCGCGCACCTTCTCGGCCTTCTTTGCCTGCTCCTCGCGGCGCCTGCGCTCCTCTTCCTCCCGCTGCCTGCGGGCCTCTTGCTCCATCCGGTATTCCCTGTAGGAGTAGCACATGGCCTTCGCCTCCTTGCTCGCGCTTTCCCTGCTAACAACTTCTACCCGCCGACGCCGGTCCCAAACCTCGGGGCTTTCGGGCGCCGCGGTCAGCCCCTCGGGCCGACCGTCTCCTCCTCCAGCAGCGCGTAGTAAGCGGCGCGCGCCTCCTTGCCCTCGAGCCGCTCGAGGTAGCCTTCGAGCCACGAGTAGCGTCCTTTGGTCGGCGAGGCCTCGAGCCTCACCATGTGCTCCAGCCGTTCCAGGGTCCGCTCCCCGAGAAGGTCATCCTGCCAGTCGCGTGCCCGCTCCCGGGTGCGAGGTCCATCCTTCAACGCCTCCAGCTCCCGGCCGGCGTCGGTTCGGAGAACGGCTTCCAGCGCCTCGCGTGGCGAGCACCCGGCACGCTCGACCAAGGACTTCGCCTGGCGCTCGAGGACTTCCTCGGCCATCTCGTGGACGCTTTGCTCTGGTCGCACGCTGCCTCCTCCTTACGCGTGGATCCTGAGTGCGCCATGGTACGCCCGCCCGAGCGGAGGCGCATCCCCCAAATTGACTAGTTTTCGTTAAGTTCTCGTTAAGCAGCTCCCCCGAGCGCCTTTCCCGACGCCACGGGACTGATTCAACAGCTGGGAGGCCTGTAGGTGTCAGACTACAGGCCTCCGCAATAACCTGATGCCTGAGACCTGAAACCTATGGTACGTTAGAGTTTCACGACGAAGGCCATCCCAGAGGGTGGCAGGGGAGAGACAGCATGACAAACCGGCTGGCGCAGGAGACGAGCCCGTACCTCTTGCAGCACAAGGACAACCCCGTGGACTGGTACCCGTGGGGCGAGGAGGCGCTGGAGAAGGCGC
>JARDZQ010000312.1 GCA_029240775.1 Rubrobacteraceae bacterium
GTCAGAGACCAGCGCCTCACCCGTCAGCGTGGGCTCGACACCTTTGCCTCCGGAGTCGACAGAAGAGATGGTTCCCCCCAAGGAGAAAATCACTACCTTCGGAAGTGCCAAAGCCCCTCCTTCTGTTCCCGCTTTCCCCAATTAGTCTGACAATTATATTACCGATGCCGGGAGCACCGATCAAACGCGCAAAGTGTCGTCGAAACCCGGCGCCGCAGGTTGAGCGTGAACGCCGGTTTCTTGTACAATGCTTTTTGGTCAGACAAAAGGGGAAGGCCGAGAGAAAGGTGGGGAAGATGGCCGAGAAAGAGATCTTTTGCTCCATCGGCATAGACATAGACGCCGTTGCCGGCTGGCTGGGTTCGTATGGAGGTGAGGATTCGCCGGACGACATCTCGAGGGGCATGTTCTCCCGGATCAGGTAAAGATGGTCGTCGATGCGGGGCATGAGATCGGGAGCCACGGCTACTCGCACGAGAACCCAGTCGCCATGACGCCGCAGCAGGAGAGGGACGTGCTGGAGAAGTGCCTCGAGTTGATCGAGAACGTAGCGGGCAGGAAACCGGTCGGCAACGTGGCGCCGTGGTGGGAGGTCTCGGCCACTACCAACGAGCTGCTGCTCGAGTACGACTACAAGTACGACCACAGCCTCCAGCACCGCGACTTCACCCCGTACTACGCGCGGGTGGGCGATTCGTGGACGAAGATCGACTACTCCAAGACGGCCGAGGAGTGGATGAAGCCTCTGGTGCGCGGCGAGGAGATAGACCTCGTCAAGATCGGGGGCAACTGGTATCTCGACGACCTGCCGCCGATGATGTTCATCAAGGGCTCTCCGAACAGCCACGGCTTCGTCAACCCGCGCGACATCGAGGAGCTGTGGCGCGACCAGTTCGACTGGGTCTACAGGGAGATGGACTACGCGACGTACTGTCTGACCATCCACCCGGACGTCTCGGGCAGGCCGCAGGTCTTGCTGATGCTCGAGCGCCTGATCGACTACATCAACGGCCACGACGGCATACGCTGGGCGACGATGGAGGAGATCGCCGACGACTTCGTCCAGCGCTACCCGAGGTCCCAGCCGAACCACGACCCCGGCATCAACATGTACGGCATCGAGACCCCGGCCGCGGAACGGGCGTCCTCCTAGGAGACTTGCTCTATGTGTGTCCTCTGTGGACAGGATTTCGTCGCTCAGGTCCACTGGACGGACCGGCACCTCGAACACCGGGCGCGGGCTGCTGCGCCCGGTTCCGACCCGGTTGCGTTCCAGGGCGACCGGCGCCGGGACCGCGGACACAGGGTGGTTCTGACGAACGAGGTGGTGCGCCACTACGGTCTTCGTGTGGAGGATTGGGGCGGGAGCAAGTACGTGCTGCGCGATCACAAAGGGAGAACCGAGCTTGTCCAGGATCTCGGCTCCCTTTGGCCCGCCGCCGCTAAGCTGGCGGGCAGGACGCCGGATCCCCTGGACCCTGCTCTGTGCGAGGCGCTCTCCGCCGCACATGACGGATAGGATCATGAAGGATAGGGACACCAGACGGCCAGTGACGATCGTTACCGGCTTTCTCGGCAGCGGCAAGACGACCCTCCTCGCGAGGGTACTGTCAGAGCCATTGATGGCCAACACGGCCGTTCTCGTTAACGAGTTTGGCGAGGTCGGGCTCGACCACCATCTCCTGCGCCGGGTAGACGAGCGCACGGTCCTGCTCGGGAGCGGTTGCGTGTGCTGCACCACCCGAGAGGACCTCGTCGGAGCGCTCATGGAGCTCCTCGACATGGACCAGAGAGGTGAGATGCCGACGCTAGAACGAGTCGTTATCGAGACGACCGGCCTGGCGGACCCGGCTCCTATCCTCCACACGATCTACACCGATCCCGTCCTGCAGCACCACTTCTTGGTGGACCTGGTCCTCGCCACCGTGGACGCGGTCAACGGTGTCCTGCACCTCGACCGCAACCCGGAGTCGGTCAAGCAAGTCGCGGCGGCAGACAAGGTTGTCGTGACCAAAACGGATATAGCAGAGCCGGGCATAGTGCGGAGACTGCTGTCCCGGCTGGGCACTATAAACCCGTCAGCCCTGACCTTCGAGGCTGCCTTCGGGGAGGTGGACGTTCACGAACTCTTTCGCCCGTACGGCGTAGGGACACACGCGGCGCTGACGTTTCTCGCGGGAAAACCCGATGAGCCTCACGACGTAGGTGATACGTACTCCGTCTCGGTCACGTTCGACGGGCCCATCGACTGGACGGCGTTCGGGATCTGGTTCAGCATGTTGCTCAACGCCCGGGGCGAGGACGTGTTGCGCGTCAAGGGACTCCTCGACGTCGGCGAGGCGGGACCCGTCGTCCTCAACGGCGTGCAGCACATCATCCATCCGCCCCAGCACCTCGGGAAGTGGCCCGACGAGGACCACCGATCCAGGATCATCTTCATCACCAGAGGCATCCGTCCCGAAGAGTTGCTGGACTCTCTGCTGGCCTTCCGCGGATTGCTCGGGGCGCGGCCTCTACCTCTCCACGCCGAGCAGACTGTACCTTTCCCTTAATCCCTTGAAGGCGCTCAGGGAGCGGGTGGACTCAGTGAAAGTCGCCCGGCGGTCGCCAGTCTCCGGGAATGTCCGCTCCGGGCGGCGCCACCGACACCTGGGGAGAGCGGCCGGCGATGAGCGTGGTAAAGACCACGCCGACGGGAGCTCCGTCCCGGTCGCGGACGTTGCAAGCGAGCAGCAGCCTGGAAGTGCCGCCGACGCTCTCAGGTCCGGCCGTGACACCAGGATAGGCCGGTTCGAAGCGGAGACGGTGAGCGCGTTCGATCGAGTCCGCTCCCTCGTTCATCCTGCGCGCCATGGCCAGGAGTTCTCCGGCGGCGAGCGTTTCCCCGAGGCACCGCCGGGCCTGCGCGGTCAGCGTCGCGGATATGAGGAGGCGTCTCCTCTCGAGGTCGAGGATCGGGTCCATGCGCAGGATGTGCTCGCCGGTACGGGACGGGTCGTCTATTCTCCAGCCGATCATTCTAGCGATACCTTGGGTACCGCGTTGTGTACGGGGAGGAGGCGAACATGAGCGCGGCGCGCAACCTTACCAGGAAGCTGCTGGGCGAACATCTTGTGGAAGGCGACCTCGTAGCCGGGGAGGAGGTGGATCTCTCGGTGGACCAGATCCTGATGGAGGACGCCCTCGGCTCGATGACCGCCCTCCAGTTCGAGGAACTCGAACCGGAGCGTATCTCGGTTCCGCTCGCGGTGATGTACGTGGACCATAACGTCTTGCAGATAGACGACAAGAACATGGACGAGCACCGTTACCTGCAGTCTTTCTCGGCACGCTACGGCATTCACTACTCCCGCCCGGGCAACGGGATCTCCCACTACATCCACCTGGAGCGGTTCGCCAGACCCGGCGAGCTCCTCGTCGGCGCGGACTCGCACTCGACCATGGCCGGCGCTTTGGGGATGTTCGCCGTCGGTGCCGGTGGTCTCGATGTGGCCGTCGCCATGGCGGGATACGGCTTCTCGCTGGAGTGCCCCAGGGTCGTCGGTGTCGAGCTGCGCGGAAAGTTGCCCGGCTGGGTGCAGTCGAAAGACATCATCCTCGAGCTCTTGCGTCGATACGGGGTGCGTGGGGGAGTGGGGAAGGTCTTCGAGTTCACGGGGGAGGGAGTTTCGACGCTCTCGGTGACGGATCGGGGTACGATCTGCAACATGATCACGGAGCTCGGCGCGACCGCAGCCGTTTTCCCCTCCGACGAGCGAAGCTGGGAATGGCTCGAAGCGCAGCGGCGCGAGGACGACTACGTCCCGCTCGCCGCCGACGAGGGCGCCGAGTACGACGAGACCGAGGTTATAGATCTCGCGGAGCTCGAGCCGTTGATCGCGAAGCCCACCTCTCCGGGCAATGTCGTGCCGGTGCGCGAGGTCGCCGGCACGGGGACGGTGCAGGTGTGCGTTGGCTCCTCGGTGAACTCCTCCTACGAGGACCTCGCCACCACCGCGGCCATCCTCAGGGAGAACGTGGTGCACCC
>JARDZQ010000313.1 GCA_029240775.1 Rubrobacteraceae bacterium
AGCCTCCTCGAAGACCGCCGGCTCGACACACCCCCCGCTCACCGACCCCACGACCTGCCCGTCCTCGCTGACGGCCATCGAGGTCCCCGGCCCAAGAGGTCCCGAGCGCTCGACCTTGACGACGGTGGCCATCGCGGCCTTCTTACCCTCCTCGCGCCACCGCGCGACCTTGTCCACGACCGGGTTCATGTGTGCCTCCTTTCTAGCTTTCAGCGGTCCGCTATCAGCCGTCGGCTTCTCCTCACATGGAGATAGCGTCCTCCTATGGGGTGTGCTCCGGCGCTGCAGTCGATGCGCGTTCTCGGTGAGCACGTGGCTGCTTTCGTTCCTCCTGACTGCTGATAGCTGACGGCTTCAATTCTATCTCTCCGCGGCGTCGGCTATGGCGGCAGCGAGCTCTTCCAACGATTCGAAGTTGTGGCCCGAGAGGAAGACGTCGACGTAGGGAAGCGCCGCTGCCATGCCGGCGGCCAGCGGCTTGTAGCCTGGGGAGCTCTTGAGGGGGTTGACCCAGATGACCTTGTGGGCGAGGCGCGAGATCCTCTGCATCTGCTCGGCGAGCACGGCCACGTCGCCACGGTCCCAGCCGTCGGAGAGGACGACGATCACGGCGCCGCGGGCCATGCCGCGCTGGCCCCACCGGTCCACGAACTCCTTCATCGCGTCGCCGAGGCGGGTCCCGCCCGAGATGTCCTTCACCGCGCCCGAGGCCTGCCGCAGGGCCTGGTCAGGGTCCCGGGTCGCGAGCTCTCTGGTGATCCTGGTCAGCCGCGTCCCTATGGAGAACGCCTCCAGCCTCGCCCCGGAGATGACGCCGGCGTGCAAAAAGCGCAGCAGCGCCCGGCTGTAGGCGGCCATCGAGCCGGAGACGTCGCAGATGAGGACGACCCTTCGCGGCCTGACCCTGGCCTTCTTGAAGCGGTGCCGCACGGCCTCGCCGCCGGTGCGCATCGCTCCCCGGAGCGTGCGGCGCGGGTCGTGGCGGCCCCTGTGGGCCGGCTCGAAGCGCCGGCTCTTCTTCAAGGCCCCGGAGAGGCGGAGGTCGGCGAGGAGGCGCTGCAGCTCGGCGAACTCCTCGGGGGAGTAGAGGGCGAAGTCCTTGGTGCGCAGGACCTCCACGGGGCTGTAGCGCAGCCTGACGGCCTCCTCGCCCTTCCCGCTCTTCTCCACCGTCTTCTTCGGCGGCGTGACGGATCTGTCCGGCTGGGGGATGGAGAACCGGAGTTGCGGTCGCGGTCTCGCCTTCGTGCTTCCTCCCTTGTCCCAGAACAGCTCGAAGGCCCGGTCGTAGGGCTCAATCTCCTCGGGACGGGAGACGAGCGTGATCCGCCCTGCCCAGTACACGTCGTCTCTGCGCCCGGCGTCGAGCTCTTCGAGGGCGCGCGCGAAGCCGACGACCCTGTCGGTCCCGACGCGCAAGCCCGCGCCCCTCAGGACCCGCCCGAAAGCGACCGCCGCGTCGAGCATCGGGGGAGCCTGCACGTCCCCCTCAGTCACCGGCACCCCTCATCCCGCCGACGAGCGCCGCGAGGCCCGCGTTGGCTGCCCGCTGCTGGTCCTCGCGGTACTTGAGTACCGACCCGATTGTGGACCGTACGAGGCTCTCGTCCAGCTCTTTGGCCCCCAGGGCGACCAGCGCCTCCGTCCAGTCGATCGTCTCGGCGACGCCGGGGGGTTTGTAGAGGTCCATCGACCGCAGCCTTTCGACGGCGGCGGCGACCTGACGGGCGAGGGTCTCCTCGGCCTCGGGCACCCTGAGGCGAACGATCTCAACCTCCCGCTCGAAGCTCGGGTGCTCGATGTAGAAGTAGAGGCACCTTCTCTTGAGGGCGTCGTGCACCTCGCGGGTGCGGTTTGAGGTCAGGACGGCTACCGGCGGACGGTCGGCCCCTATGGTGCCGAGCTCGGGGATCGTGACGGCGAAGTCCGAGAGGATCTCCAGAAGGAAAGCCTCGAACTCGTCGTCGGAGCGGTCCACCTCATCTATGAGCAGGACAGGCGGCATCGGTCCCCTGTGCTCCAGGGCCTGCAACAGCGGCCGGCTCACCAGGAAGTCGCGGGTGTAGAGGTCCCGCTCCAGTCTCTGCGGGTCCTCCTCGGTCCCCAGCGCCTCTGCGGCCCTGATGTGGAGGAGTTGCCTCGCATAGTCCCACTCGTAGACCGCCTGGTAGATGTCTATGCCCTCGTAGCACTGGAGCCGTATCAGGGGGGTATCGAGGATGCGGGAGAGGACCTTCGCTACCTCGGTCTTCCCGACCCCCGCCTCGCCCTCAAGAAAGAGGGGGCGTCCGAGCTTGAGGGCGAGGAAGATGGCGGTGCTCAGGCCCTCGTCCGCCAGGTAGTCGTGCTGCCTGAGTCCCTGCTGCAAGTCCGTAGCACGAGAGACGCCGGAGGGCAGAGCCCCCCGGCGTCCGTCCTTCGCCTCGGTCAACGCGAGAGAGCCTCCTCGACGGCCCTGCGGGTGAGCACCCGCGCCAGGTGCCGCCGGTACTCGGCGGAGGCTGCTATGTCGGAGGAAGGGCTCGTGCCCTCGTCGGCGTTGCTCGTCGCCTCTCCAACAGAGGAGGCGTCCGCGCCAGAGAGGGCGCTCTCTGCGGCGGTCGCCCTTAAAGGTGTCGAGCCCATGTTGGTGAGCCCGATGCGGGCTGAGCTTATGGAGCCGTTGGACCTCTCGACCACGGCGGCTACGCCGACCACGGCCCAGTCCTGCGCGCGGCGGTTGAACTTCTTGTAAGACCAGCCGGTGTTCTGGCCGAGCTTGGGGACCCGGACCTCGGTCAGGACCTCGTCCGGCGCGAGGTCGGTCTGCAGGTAGTCCTGGAAGAAGTCGCTAGCGGCGACCGTCCGCTCGCCTCCCGGGCCTTTTACGACGAACGTGCCCTCCAGCGCAAGCAGAGCGCTAGGCAGGTCCGAGGCGGCGTCGCCGTGGGAGATAGAGCCCCCTATCGTGCCACGGTGCCTCACCTGCGGGTCTCCGACGAACGAAGCCGTGTGGGCGAGGAGGCCGCAGTGCTCCTGTAGCAGCTGGTTGTGCTCCACCTCGGTGTGGCGGGTCATCGCGCCGATGGCGATGTGGTCGCCCTCGTCGCGCACGTAGCTCAGGTCGCCTATGCGCCCGAGGTCTATGAGCATCGTCGGGGCGGCGAGCCTCAGCTTCATTATCGGCAGGAGACTGTGGCCGCCGGCGAGGAGCTTGGCGTCCTCACCGTTCTCCTTCAGCAGGTCGATGGCCTGGTCCACCGACTCGGCCACCTCGTAATCGAAGGCTATGGGGATCACTGGGTCTCACCTCCTTGCTCGTCCACGTTGTCTGTGGTCTGCGCCGGGCGGCCCGAGAGATCCGCATCACGGGTCCCGGCACCGTCCCCGGTGGCGTCCTGGATCGTGCGCCACACGTTGAACGGCGAGGCCGGCTTGTCTATATGCGTCACGCCGAAGGGCGAGAGCGCGTCGATCACAGAGTTGATGACCGCCACCGGCGCGCCGATGGTCCCCGCCTCGCCGATGCCCTTGACGCCCATGACGTTGCTCGGAGAGGGCGTCACGGTCCGGTCGAGGGTGAAGTGCGGAAGCTCGGGGGCGCCGGGCACCAGGTAGTCCACCATGGAGCCCGTGACCAGGTTGCCGTCCTCGTCGTAGACCGCCTCCTCGTAGAGCGCCTCCGCTATGCCCTGCGCGATACCGCCGTGCA
>JARDZQ010000314.1 GCA_029240775.1 Rubrobacteraceae bacterium
GCTGAAATGGCCGAAGTTGAACGCCAGTACGCGCTCGCCCGGCGCCAGCACGTTCACCAGCGATGCCTCCCACGCCCCGGTCCCCGACGACGGGTAGAGGACGACCACACCCTCACGCGTCCCGAAGACCTCCCTCAAGGGTGGCAGGATCTCCTTGGTCAGCTCGGCGAACTCCGGGCTCCGGTGGTCTATCACCGGACGGTCCATCGCCCGCAGGATGCGGTCGGGCACGTTCGTCGGCCCGGGGATCTGCAGGAAGGGTCGCCCACTAACGCTCATCTAGACTCCTCCTCGTGTTGATCGTCTGAACCTCTTCGGCCCGTACCGGCGCGCCTTCGGACCTGCACCGCGTATCCCCGCCCGATTGTGTCCAGGGTGGCTCTACCGCCCGACTTCTTTCCTCTCGCGGGAACTCTACGGGTGTATCGAACGGTACCTTCCATCATCCCTTCTATGGCGCGCCGGAGCCGGCCAGGCGCTGGATATCGTTGTTCATGTGGAGCTCCATGCGCCTCTGCGCCTCAACGGCGTTACCCTCCTGGATGGCTTCGAGCAGCGCGGCGTGCTCGTCGCATATGGCGGCCTCGACGGCAGCGTCCGAGAGCAGGTGACGGCGCACGACGAGAATCTGCCCGCGAATGGTGCTCATGAGCTGACTCAGCGGCGCCATCCGCGCGCTCTCGATCATTTGATCGTGGAAACTGGTGTTCGCGGTAAGCACGCCTGCGTGATCGCCAGCAGCGCTCGCCCCCCGGGCCTCCTCGATCGCGGCGGCCATGACCTCGATCTCGGGGCGGGTCGCCAGGCGAGCCGCGCGCTCCGCGACGATGCGCTCCAGCGCCGCGCGGCAGATGTAGAGGTCTACGAACTCCTCCCTCGTCGGGTTGGTCACCGCCCGCTCGAACCCCTGCGCGATGAGCAAACCCTCCCGCTCCAGTTGCAGCAGGGCCTCGCGCACGGGCGTCCGGCTCACCCGCAGCATCTCCGCTGTGCGGCTCTCGAGCACGCTCTCGCCCGGGGCGAACTCGCCGTCCAGGATCTTCCGCCGCAACAGCTCGTAGACCTGCCGGTAGAGTGGAGCGGGCCTCTGAAGCGTTATGGCTACTCACCTCCGTCCTACACTGCTTTACCGGAATGCACACCAACGACAACGTCATCGTCGCGCCAGGCTTGATCGCCAATTGTGTGTATTGTAGCCTGTATACTGAACTCTGAACACCGGCTGATCAATCTGGGAAAGGGTGGCCGAAAGGAGGAGAGAGGCGTGAGCAGATCCTTGAGCCGGCGTGACTTTCTGCGGGCGAGCGGAGGCATGGTCGTGGGCGCTTACGCGCTGGGTCTTGTCGGCTGCGGCGGGCAGACCGGGGGCGGTGGCGGTGGCGGCGCCGGGTGGGAGCCTACCCAGGACGTCGTCATGATCGTGCCCTTCGAAGCTGGCGGGGGGAGCGATATCCTGGGGCGGGCGATGGCCTCGGGGATGGAGCAGGTCCGTGAAATAAACATCACCGTGGAGAACAGGCCCAGCACGACGGGGGCGGTGGGGTACTCCTACCTTCTGGAGCAGCAGGGTGACCCGCACTACCTCTTGGCCTCGGAGACGACCGCTGTCGCGCTGCCCATAACCACGGAGACGCCGTGGACGTGGGAGGACTTCACGCCCATCGGCCAGATCGCCGAGGACGCGACGCTAATGATCGCCCCGCAAGACTCGGAGTTCGGGTCGCTTCAGGACGTGGTCGACGCGGCCAAACAGAGACGCCTGACCGCCGGGGTGGTCTCGACGACGGGGCTCGACACCATCGTCTTCGGCCTCCTCGAGGAGAGAGCGGGGATCGAGTTCGAGTATGTGGTGTTCGAGTCGGGGGGCGAGCTCGTGACCGCCCTGCTCGGCGGCGACATCCTCACGGCGAGCCTCAACCCCAGCGAGGTCATAGGCCAGCTCGAGGCCGGCGACCTCAAGGCGCTCGTGGCGTTCGCCGAGAAGCCCTACGAGAGCGGAGAACTGGCCGACGTACCGATCGCCAAGGATGAAGGCTACGACGTCGCGTTCACCCAGTATCGGGGTCTCTTCGGCCCTGGCGGCATCCCGCCGGAGGCGAGGCAGTACTGGACCGATGCCCTCGTAGCCTGGACGGAGACGGACAACTACGACAAGTACATACGGGACAACTACCTCATCTCTTTGATCCGGATGGGTCAGGAGTTCGAGAGTTACCTCCAGGATTACGAGAAGACGACCCGGAAAGTGCTGGGCGAAACGGGAGGCTAGGTGGCGTGAGGGAGAAGGCTCCCGACCTGATCGGCTCGGCGCTCCTGGTGGCCCTCGGCGTGGCGTTCGCCATAGGGGGCATCGGGTACGGGGTGTTCGGAGAGGGTAGCCGCATAGGGCCCGGATTCATGCCGTTCGTGGCCGGGGTGTTGCTCGTTGTGTTCGGGGTGATTATCGGGGTGGAGGCCGTGCTGCACCGCGGACGTGTTCCCTCGCGCACGCTGCAGTATATGCAGGAGGGGAGTGCCGAAGGTGACGAGGAAGAGAGCGGTCGCACCGTCGCCGTGGCATTCGGGCTGATGCTCGTCACCGTACTCCTCGTACCGGTGCTGGGCTTCTTGCTCTCCTTCGGGCTGTTGATCCTGGCGCTGGTGACGTTCGTCGAGAGGGAAGGCTGGCTGCGTGGGATCCTGCTCAGCGTCAGCGCCATCGCCGTGACCTGGTTGACGTTCGTGGTGCTCCTGGAGATACCCCTGCCGCCGGGGATCCTCGGAGAACTGTTCTAGGGGTGAGGCCATGGACTTACTAGCGCAGGTGGTCGAGGGGTTCCAGACGGCGATCTCTCCCGTCAACTTGTTCTACTGCTTTGTCGGGGTGCTGTTCGGCACCATCACCGGGCTCCTGCCGGGTCTGGGCTCGCCGACGGCCGTAGCCCTCCTCCTGCCGCTCACGCTTGCGATGGATCCCGTAACGGCCCTCATAATGCTGGCGGGCATCTACTACGGCACCCAGTACGGGGCGACGATAAGCTCGGTCCTCGTCGCCACCCCCGGGGACTCCTCCACGGTGGTCTCGACCATCGACGGCTACCAGATGGCTCGGAACGGGAGGGCGGGGCCGGCGCTCGCCGTGGCCGCGGTAGCCTCCTTCCTGGCCGGCACCATAAGCATAGTCCTGCTCATGACCGTGGCCCCGCCGCTGGCCAACCTGGCCATAAACTTCGGCCCGCCGGAGACGTTCGCCCTGGGCGTCGTGGGGCTCGCGGGGGTCATAGGCTTTACGGGTGCCTCCCGGGCCAAAGGTCTCGCCATGGCGGCTCTGGGCCTCGCCATCGCTACCGTCGGCCTGGACCCCTCGACCGGGGAGACGAGGTTCGCCTTCGGGAACATACAGCTCTACGGTGGTATCGGGTTCCTGGAGGTCACCATCGGGCTCTTCGCCATCGCCGAGCTCGTGACGCAGCTCAAGACCGGGACGCCCGACCCGATCCGGGCCCGCTACCGCGAGATGTTGCTCACCTGGAATGACTGGCGCCGCAGCCGGATGTCGATCCTGCGAGGCGGCCTGCTGGGCTTCGTGGTGGGGACCATACCCGGTGTCGGCGCCACGCTGGCCTCCTTCCTCGCCTACGACCTCGAGCGCCGGGTCTCCCCGCGCAAAGCGGAGTTCGGGAAAGGAGCCATC
>JARDZQ010000315.1 GCA_029240775.1 Rubrobacteraceae bacterium
GACCCGAGGAGGGCCAGGAGCGCCCCCAATAACATCGTGCCGACCTCCACGGGCGCGGCGCGGACCGCGGGTGTGATCTATCCCGAGCTTCAGGGCAAGGTGGACGGGATGGCGATGCGCGTCCCCGTCCCCGACGGCTCCCTGACGGACTTCGTCGCCCGCCTCAATAGCGAGGCCTCCGTCGAAGAGATCAACGACGCTTTCAGGCAGGCCGCAGACGGCGAGCTCTCCGGCATCCTGGAGTACTCGGAGGCCCCCATAGTCTCCAGCGACATCGTCGGCAACCCGGCGAGCTGCATCTTCGACTCCGCCCTCACGATGTCCAATAGCGGCAGCGTCAAGGTGCTCGGCTGGTACGACAACGAGTGGGGCTACTCCAACCGCACCGTAGACCTGGTCCAGTACATGGGCGACAAGCTCTAGCGAGCTCGTCAGCACGCCGCCTTAGGTTTCGCCAGGGTGCTTTCAGCCAGTCAGCTACGGGGAGCGGCTCGTCGCTCCCCGTAGCTGGACGAAACCGGCTGGCGGAGTGTGGCGGGGTCCGGACTGGACAAGCTGAGAGCGGAAGCCGAAGGCTGGAGCGTGCTGAGAGCCTGCGAAGCCTGATCGTGCTTCGACGACCGAAGGGAGGAGCCATCAACAAAAAGAGCGTCAGGGACCTCGACGTAAACGGCAAACGGGTGCTCGTGCGCGTGGACTTCAACGTGCCGATCAGAGACGGTCGGGTGACGGACGACACGCGCATCCGGCGGGCGCTGCCGACGATCCGGCATCTCCTGGAGAGTGGGGGCCGTCCCGTCCTGATCTCCCACCTCGGTCGCCCGAAGGGAGAGCCTGACGCGCAGTACGCGATGGACCCTGTGGCCGAGAGACTCGAGGAGCTTCTCGGCGAGCCGGTCCTGAAGCTCGACGCCGCGGTCGGCCCGGAGGTCGAGGAGGCGCTCGACGAGTGGGATGGCCGGGGCGTCGTGCTGCTCGAGAACTCGCGCTTCTACCCCGGCGAGACGAAGAACGACCCCGGGTTCTCCGACCAGCTGGCCGCTCTGGCGGACCTATACGTGGACGATGCGTTCGGGGCGGCCCACCGCGCGCACGCGACTACCGTCGGCGTCGCCGGGAGGCTCCCGGCAGCCGCGGGGCTGTTGCTGGAGGAGGAGGTAGACTACCTGGACGGGGTGCTGCAGGACCCCGAACGTCCCTTTGTCGCCATCCTCGGCGGGGCCAAGGTCTCGGACAAGCTCGGGGTCATTCGGAGCCTGCTCGGGGTGGCTGACACCCTGCTCGTCGGGGGCGCCATGTGCTTCACGTTCTTCAAGGCGCAGAGCTACGAGGTAGGGGCCTCCCTCGTCGAGGACGACTACCTTGAGGAGGCGAGACACCTCGTGGACGAGGCGGGGGAGAAGCTCGTGCTCCCGGTGGACGTGGTCGTCGCCGACAGGATGGAGGAAGGAGCGGAGGCCGAGGTCACAGGGGTAGACGAGATACCGTCAGGCAAGATGGGGCTGGACATCGGCCCGCACACCGTCGAGCTCTTCGAGGAGCACATCTCGGGCGCAAGGACGATCTTCTGGAACGGCCCGATGGGGGTCTTCGAGATCGACGCCTTCGCCAAAGGCACCGAGGGCGTCGCCCGCGCCGTGGCCAGGGCAAGCTCTAAGGGCGCGACGAGTGTCATCGGGGGCGGCGACTCGGTGGCGGCCGTAAGGAAGCTAGGCCTCGAGGACGAGATGAGTCACATCTCGACCGGCGGTGGGGCGAGCCTCGAGTACGTGGAGGGAAAGGAGCTGCCGGGCGTGGCGGCCCTGCCCGAGAAGGGAGCCTGAGATAGATGGCGCGACGACCGATGATGGCGGCGAACTGGAAGATGAACAAGACCATCCGCGAGGCACAGCAGTACACCGCGGCGCTGCTGCCGCGGGCCGCCGACGCCGAGGGCGTGGACGTTGCCGTCTTCGTCCCCTTCACCTGCCTGCACGAGGTCGCCCGCATGGCCGAGGACACGCCGGTCATCGCCGGTGCGCAGAACTTCTACTACGAGGATTCGGGTGCCTTCACCGGGGAGGTCTCGGTCCCGATGCTCCAGGACGCCGGCGCCGGCGCCGGCATCGTGGGCCACTCCGAGCGACGTGAGATCTTCGCCGAGAGCGACGAGATGGTCGCCCGAAAGACTGCCCGCGCGGTCGAGGCCGGCCTCCTGCCCATCGTCTGCGTCGGCGAGACCAAGGAGGAGCGCGACGCTGGAGATATGTGGGAGAAGGTCTCCGGGCAGATCCGGCGGGTGATGGAGAAACTCGACGACCCGGACGGTGACGCGCTCGTCTTCGCCTACGAGCCCATCTGGGCCATCGGGACCGGCGATACAGCCACCCCGGAGGACGCCCAGGATGCCATCGGGCAGATACGGGATCTGCTGCGGGAGCTCGGGGGCGACGACTTCGCAGGCGCGGTCCGCATCCTCTACGGCGGCTCCGTCAAGCCGGACAACGTGGCGGAGATCATGGCCCAGGAAGACGTGGACGGGGCGCTGGTCGGCGGGGCGAGCCTCGAGGTCGAGAGCTTCATGCAGCTCGTCGAGGCCGCCCGCGAGACCGTCCCCTCCGACGGGTAGTCGAGGGCGGCGTATGATAAAGTAGGCGCATGGTATACGTACTGGCATTCTTTCACGCCGTGTTCTGCATCACTCTCATCGCGCTCATCCTGCTGCACTCCGGCAAGGGTGGAGGGCTCTCCTCCTCGCTCGGCGGCGGGGTCGGCGGGACCTTCTCGGGCACGACGATCATGGAGAAGAACCTGACGCGCCTGACGCTCGTCGTGGTGGCGCTCTTCACCCTGACGAACGTCGCGCTGATCTTCCTGGGATAGAGCTTTCAGCGGTCAGCTTTCAGCTAGGATAACTCGAGCGGCGCTGCCCGACGAAAAGCTGGCGGCTGATAGCTGACCGCTGATTGCTAAAAAGAAGGACTCGCCCGGGGAGGATGGGGAGAACAGGCGAGTCCTGACGTAATTATACACCCCTATATAGTTTCGAAACGGAACGAACACCAGCGGGTCGTCACCAGGCTCCGGCTCCTCGTCGAGCTCGGCGAGGAGCCGGATGTCGAGGTGGCGCTGTCCTAGCGGATACTCGCTCGTGCCTCGCCTATATATTTGCATATCAGTTGAGATCTCGGACGTTCGGGCTCAGCATTTCTGGCGTGGCTTGTCCCGTAGGATGGGGGATTATTGTCCACTAGTGGGCCAACGCCGGTTGGAACGCTATGGCACGCGACCCACCCGGCGCCCCCTCCGTCGCCGCATCAAAGCTCACATCGGCGCGCAGCCGGGCAAGCCTTAGCGGTCTTGCAACAATGATTGACGACGCTTAAAGGCTGGGGTGATAGGGTCTCAGTACTAGCGTGATCCGGTCGGGGCGTCTCCCCCCTCCGTTCCGGCCGTATCTTCACACCAACCGAGCCGAGTGATGCGTACATCTACGCAGCGATGAGCCGTCTATGGCGAGGAGATTAGCCTGCTCGTCAGGCTTTTCGGACGATTTCAGGCTGTATGTTCTCAGATGTTCGCGAAAAAAAGAGTTATCCACAGGAAATCTAGCTCATTTGGGGGATGTGTAGTCTTCCGCAGCGGATATATGATGCCCTAGCTACATGAAGAGCTGGAGAGAGATA
>JARDZQ010000316.1 GCA_029240775.1 Rubrobacteraceae bacterium
GGCGTCGTTGGCGACGATAAGAGCCTCCCGCCCCGAGACCCGCCCGACGCCGGTGATAATGCCGGCCGCAGGCACCCGGCCGTCGTACATCCCGAAGGCCGCTAACGGGGAGAGCTCCAGAAAAGCGGTCCCCGGGTCGAGCAGCAGGTCGATCCGGTCGCGCACCGGCAGCTTCCCGCGCTCCTCATGACGCCTGCGCGCCTTCTCGCCGCCCCCGCGCCGCGCCTCGGCGGAGCGCTCGCGCAGCTCGACGAGTAGTTCTTCGTAAGCCTCGGCGTTCCCCCTGAACCCATCGCTCTTCGGGTCCACGTGGCTGCGGAGCTTGCTCATCCCTCTCCTTTTCGCCTTGCAGGAGATGTTATCCGGCGCACGTCGCAGGCGCCACCTGCAGCCTCGAGGAAGCGGCGTCGGACGCGCCCTGATCTCCGCCGTCCAAGAGTGGTCCAGGCGAAGGAGCGCCGCAAAGATCATGCTGACCACCCACGAACGCCGCGCTGGCGCCCACGAGTTCTACCGGCGCATGGGTTACGACCGCACGGAGAAATGCTTCTACAGGAAGCTCTAGCCGGCGCCAGGCAGGAGGATCGGATGCGGGTCCTCCAGGCGCTCGTGGGGCCACCACAGGTAGTTGCGCGTACCATCCTCTCGTAGCGGGTGCAGGTCCGCGAGTTCCGGGGCGTCTAGGAAGTTCCGGACCGCCTCGCGCGAGGGCCACTCGACCAGGATCATGACGCTTCGGGGCTGGGCATCGCCGATGGGGGCGTTCTCCAGCCGCCCGAGCGCCACGACCCGACCGCCGTACTTGGCGACCGCCCCGGGCGAGCGGCGCGAGTATCGACGGTAGAGGGTCATCGTCGGCCTACTGCGCCACCAACTTCGCCTCTTCCGCACCCTGCTTCAAGAGCGAGCGGGCGATGATCTGGCGGTTTATCTCGCTCGTGCCCTCGCCGATCTCGTTGATCTTGACCTGGCGCCAGTAGCGCGCGACCGCACTCCCCTCCATGAACCCTTCGCCGCCGTGGATCTGGACCGCCTGGTCCGCCGCTCTCTTGGCCGCCTCGGACGCAAAGACCTTGGCCATGCTCGCCTCGCGCGAGAAGGGCCGGCCCCTGTCCTTGAGCCAGGCAGCTTTGAGCACCAGGTTGCGGGCGAGCTCTATCTCCATCGCCATGTCCGAGAGCTTGAACTGGATGGCCTGGAACTCGGCGATGGATCTACCGAACTGCCGCCGCTCCCGCGCGCGAGAGATCGCCTCGTCGAAGCAGGCCTGCGCGAGCCCGACCGAGAGCGCTGCGACCGCGACTCGCCCCCCATCGAGCGTCCGCAAAAACTGCCTGAGACCCGCGCCGCGCTCGCCAAGGAGGTTCTCCTCGGGTACATGGCAGTCCTCGAAGAAGAGGGGGTGCTGGTCGGAGGCGCGCCAGCCGAGCTTCTCGTAGGCAGGCCCCCGAGTGTAGCCCGGCGTCTCCTGCGGCACGATGAGCGCCGTCAGCTCCGGCTTGCTGTCGTCCCGCGTGCCGGTGCGGGCGATTACCGTGACACCCGCCGTAACATCGGTGCCCGAGTTGGTGATCCACTTCTTCGATCCGTTGATGACCCAATGGCCGTCGCGCAACTCCGCCGTGGTCCGCGTCCCGCCGGCGTCGGTGCCGGCCTCTTCCTCGGTCAGCCCGAACGCCCACAGGCGCTCCCCCGTGGCGCAGGGTCGCAGGAACTTGTCCTTCTGCTCGTCGGTGCCGTAGGCAGCCAGAGGTGCGCAGCCCAAAGAGATGTGTGCCTCCATCGTTATGCCGACGGAGGTGTCGGCGCGGCTGATCTCCTCGAGCGCCAGGCTGTAGGCGACGAAGTCTCCACCGGACCCGCCGTATTCCTCGGGCAGCGTGAGACCCATGAGCCCAAGCCCCGCCATCTCGGCGACTATGTCGTAGGGGAACCTCTGCTCGCGGTCGAGCTGGCCGGCGCGGGGTCGGATGGCGCTCTGCGCGAAGTCGCGCGCCATGTCGCGCCAACGCCGCTGGTCGTCGGTCGGATCGAAGTTCATCGCCCTCGCTCTCCTCACTCGAATAGCAGCATGATAGCAATCCGAGGGTAGGACGGGCGTCTGGCGCGAACGCACGGTAGCGCTATCCTTGTGGAGGGGAACAGCTACAACGGAAGGGGATGAGTTGGCTTCGGTTCGAGAGACAACCCTGGATCTGCTCCGCTCCCTGAGGATGACCACGATCTTCGGCAACCCCGGCTCCACGGAGCTGCCGTTCCTAGAGGACCTTCCGGAGGACTTCACCTACGTGCTTGGCCTCCAGGAGAACGTAGTCCTCGCGATGGCGGACGGTTACGCCCAGGCGAAGAGACAGGCCACCTTCGTCAACCTGCACACCGCCCCGGGGCTCGGCAACGCCATGGGGGCGATGGTCAACGCCTTCCACGGACACACGCCGCTGGTCATCACCGCTGGCCAGCAGGACAGACGCCACCTAGCTCTCGAGCCCCTGCTGCACGGGTGGCTCGTCGAGCTCGCGCGGCCCTACGTCAAGTGGAGCCACGAGCCGGTCCGCGCCGAGGACGTGCCCGCGGCCGTCGCCCGCGCCTACCACACGGCGACGCAGGAGCCGCAGGGTCCCGTTTTCGTCTCCATACCGATGGACGACTGGGAGGCCGAAGCCCCACCCCTCGAAACACGCCGGGTCTCACAACAAACGGCCGCGAGTCCGGAAGCACTCGAGCGGGTGGCGAGCGCGTTGCTGGAGAGCCGGCGGCCCGCGATCGTGGCCGGAGACGGAGCCGCGCGCAGCGCCGCCTGGCACGAGGTCGTGGCCCTGGCGGAGAAGCTCGATGCGCCGGTGTACAACGAGCCACTCTCCGCGCACGCACCGTTTCCGCAGGATCACCGCCTCTTTCAAGGACACCTCGCGTCGTCCCGGAGAGCACTCTCCCGGCAGCTCGTTGGATACGACGTGGTCTTGGTGCTCGGCGCTGCGGTCTTCAAGTACTATCCTTACACGGCGGGTCCGGTCTTGGAGCCGGAGACTCACGTCTTCCAGGTAACCGACGACCCGAGCGAGGCCGCCCGGGCTGCGACGGGGACCAGCGTGGTCGGCGACGTCACCCTCGCCGCACGGCGCCTCTGCGAGCTGCTGCCCGACGAGGACCGTGAGGCCCCCACTGCGCTCCCGAAGCCCGAGACCCCCGAAGCCGCCTCCCCCATCCCGGTCGCGTATCTCATGCACGTGCTGGGCCGGGTGCTGCCTGAAGACGCGGTAGTGGTCAACGAGTCGCTCTCTTCAGAGGGCGAGCTCCGCAGGCACGTCCGAATGCGCCGCCCCGACTCGTTCTACGGCGGCGCGAGCTCGGGCGGCGGCCTGGGGTTCGGCATGCCGGGCGCCGTAGGCATCCAACTCGCCGTGCCGGAGCGGCCGGTGGTCTCGGTCGTCGGCGACGGGTCGGCGATGTACACCGTCCAGGCGCTGTGGACCGCGGCCCGGCTTGCCGCCCCCATAACCTACGTCATCGTCAACAACTCCCAGTACGCCATCCTCAAGGCTTTCGCCGCCTCTAGCGGGATCACCGACAGCGTACCCGGCCTGGACCTGCCGCGGCTCGACATCACCCTGATAGCCGAAGGCTTCGGATGCAAGGCCGAGACCGTCGAAGAACCCGAGAAGC
>JARDZQ010000317.1 GCA_029240775.1 Rubrobacteraceae bacterium
ATGGAGCATCGGCGGTTGGGCAGGCTGGGCCGGGAGAACTCGGTCCTCATCTTCGGCGGAGCCGCGCTCTCGCAGGTCAGCGAGGAGGAGGCCGACCGGGCCATCTCGCTCGCGCTCGAGGCCGGGGTAGACCACTTCGACACCGCGGCGGACTACGGCGACTCCGAGCTGCACTACGGGCGCTGGATGCCGGAGATCAGAGACCACATCTTCCTCTCCACTAAGACCGGCGAGCGCGACGGGGACGAAGCCAGGCGCCAGATCGAGGCCTCGCTCGAACGCCTGCGGGTGGATAACGTGGACCTGATCCAGCTGCACGCCGTCTGCGACCTCGAAGACCTCGACCGCGCCACCCGCACCGGTGGTGCCCTCGAGGCCGCAATCGAGGCGAGAGACGAGGGGCTCGTGGGGGCGGTCGGAATAACCGGCCACGGCCACGAGGCCCCAGCCACCCACCTGGATGCGCTGCGCCGCTACCCGTTCGAGACGGTGCTCACGCCGTGGAACTTCATCCTCTCGACGGACGATGACTACAGCCGGGACTTCGAGGCGCTCGTCGAGGAGATAAAGCGCCAGGAGGCGGGGCTCATGACGATAAAGACCGTCTCGCGGCGCAACTGGCCCGATGGGGACCCGCTGGAAGGCCAGCGCCGAGCGACGTGGTACGAGCCCTTCGAGGAACAGGAGTACGTGGACGCCGCCGTCTCCTTCGTCCTGGCCCACGAGGAGATCACCGGCATCGCGATGGTCGGGGACGTTGGCCTGATCGGGCCGATGATCGAAGCCGAGAGACGTCGGATGCCTCTCGAAGAGGCCACCGAGGTGCTCGCAAAGGCCCCCCATTACTCCTCGCCGTTTATCTCGGTACCGTTTTGAACTAGGTTCTGAGGCTCTCAGCTTTCGAGGTCTAAGACTTCAGGAGAGCTCAGAGACCCAAGAATTCTTGGAACCTTAAACAGGAGGCAAGGCTTTGGAAAAAGTAGAGTTTGGCAAGACGGGTCTGGAGATAACGACCATCGGTTTCGGTAGTTGGGCCATAGGCGGGAGCGGGTGGCGCGCCGCCTGGGGGCCGCAGGACGACGACGAGGCGGTCGGCGCTATCAGGCGGGCCGTGGAGCTCGGCATGAACTGGGTGGACACGGCCGCCGTCTACGGTCTCGGTCATTCCGAGGAGCTCGTAGCACAGGCGCTGAAAGGCATCCCGCAGTCCGACCGTCCCTACGTCTTCACCAAGTGCTCGCTCGTGTGGGACGAGGAGGGCGAGGTCCACAACGTCCTCGAGAAGGACTCCGTCAAGCGCGAGTGCGAGGAGAGCCTCAGGCGTCTCCAGACCGATGTCATAGACCTCTACCAGATCCACTGGCCCAACCCCGACGAGGATATCGAGGAGGGCTGGAGTGCTCTGGTCGAATTGAAGGAGGAAGGCAAGGTCAGGCACGTTGGGGTCTCGAACTTCGACGTGGGCCAGATGGAGCGGATAGGGGAGATAGCACCCGTGGAGACCCTCCAGCCGCCGTACAGCATGCTCAACCGCGGCGTCGAGGAGGAGATACTTCCGTACTGCGCGGAGCACGACATCGCCATCATCGTCTACTCCCCGATGAGGAGCGGGCTCCTGACCGGCAAGATGACCCCAGGCCGCGTTGCCAACCTCCCCTCCGACGACTGGCGCCGCAACGCCGCCGACTTCCAGGAGCCGAGGCTGTCGAGGAACCTGAAGCTCGTCGAGTTGCTGGAGGAGATAGGGGCCGAGCACGGCCGTTCGCCCGGCGAGGTCGCCATAGCCTGGACGCTCGGGCACCCGGCTGTGACGGCGGCCATCGTCGGAGGACGCAGGCCGGACCAGGTGGACGGCATTATCGGGGCGGCGGAGTTCAGGTTGAGCGAAGACGAGCTGGGCAGGATAGGCACCTTCCTCACCGAGAACCCCTAGCTTGTAGCTCACCCAATTTGTTGACTCGGATATGGGGTGTAGCTATGCGGGCGTCCATGGCGCGAGCATTCTGGGCCTGGATCGTGTGCCTCGTCGTAACGATCGCGGTCTCTCTCGTTACCCAACCCAAGCCGAACTCCGAGCTGCGCGGCCTCGTGTGGGTCCTGACCGAGCAGAAGGAGGCCGTGGAGGAGGCCTGGTATAAGAAAGCGTGGGTACTTGCGGTTACGGTGCTCGCCCTTACCGTGGCCCTGAACATCTACTTCTGGTAGGAGGTGGAGAGCATGTCAGAACACCATGAGTATGGGGCAGAAGAGAGAGTGCCGGAGCACTCCGGCACAAACCACTCCATGGCGATAGGCTTCTACATAGCAGCCATCGTCCTTCTCTTCGGCGTCACGCTCGTCCTGGCCGGGATGTTTACCTCCGGGCAGCAGACCGAGGGCAACCTCGGCTTTAACGTGAACCTGTGGTGGGGGCTGGTGATGGTCGCCTCAGGATGCGTGATCCTGGGCATGACCCTCGCCTCACCTCGCCGCCGCGCCGAGCGGCAGGCCGCGAACCGGGGCTAGGGCGGCCTACGCGCCAACCTCGGCGACGAGGACCCTGACGCCGGCGAGCTCGACCTCGCGCAGCGTCTCCCCGTCTGATCCGTCGTCGGTCACGAGGACGTCTACCTTGGAGAGCGGCGCTATCTTCGCGAGCGCCACGACGCCGAGCTTCGAGTGATCGGCGACCACAACCACCTTCTGCGCCGCCTCGACAAGCCGCCCGTCCGTCTCCGCCTCGGCGACGTTGGGCGTCGTGAGCCCCGCCTCGGGGTGAACGCCGTGCACCCCGAGAAACAGGACGTCCGCGTTGAGCGTCCTCAGCGTCCTGTCGGCGAAGGGACCCACCAGCGCGTCCGAGGGCGTCCTGAACATGCCGCCGGTGAGCACGATCTGCTCCCACCCGTTCTCTTGCAAAGTCAATGCTATGTTGGTCGAGTTGGTGATGAACGTGAGCGAACCCCGGTCCCGCTTTAGCGCCTCGGCGATCTGCCACGTCGTCGTCCCCGCCGAGAACGCGACCGTGTCGCCGTCGTTGACGAACTCCAGCGCCGCCTGCGCTATGGCCCGCTTCTCCACCCGGTGGAGCTTCTGCTTCTGGACGAAGTGCGGCTCCACCGCGGTCTTCGGAACAGGCACGGCCCCGCCGTGCACCTTGCGGAGCATGTTGCGCGCCGAGAGCTCCTCGAGGTCCCGCCGCACCGTCATGTCCGAGACCCCGAGACCCCGACTCAGCGCCGCCACCGAGACGCTGCCCGCGCGCTCGAGCTCCTCAAGTATCGCCTGATGACGCCTCTCCCTTAGCACCGAAAAACCTCCGTTATGCCCGCAAGATAACCGAGACACCGGAGCAAATCAACAGGAATTGTGTTCGTTTGAGTTGACTCACGTTTGGAAGGCTGCTCTACTGCCCCTTGGGGCGGAGAAGAGCTGCAAAGGAGGAGAAGATGGTGCGATTCCCCGAGGGGTTCTTGTGGGGGACGGCGACGGCCTCGTACCAGATAGAGGGCGCTGTCGGAGATGACGGGCGGGGGACTTCGATCTGGGACACCTTCTCACACACTCCCGGCAAGGTCTACCGTGGCGACACGGGTGATATAGCTTGCGACCATTACCACCGCCTCGAAGAAGACCTGGACCTCATGGCCGATCTCGGGTTGCAGATCTACCGCTTCTC
>JARDZQ010000012.1 GCA_029240775.1 Rubrobacteraceae bacterium
TGGATCTCGATCACGGCGATCATCCCCTACCTCGGGGCCTTTCTGGGCGCGATACCAGCGGTCACGCTCGCTTTCTTCCAATCGCCGACGACCGGCGTGCTCGCGGTGGTCGCCTACGTCCTCATCCAGCAGCTAGAGGGCAACTACCTCACGCCGCGCATCCAGGGCCAGGCGTTGCACGTGCACCCGATCCTCGTGCTTCTGGCCGTGATCGGGGGCGGGCAGCTTGCCGGGCTGGCGGGCGTGATCTTCGCCGTCCCGATCCTCGCCGTCCTTCGCGTCTTCTTCGATTTCTTCCGGGCCCGTCTCCGCACGAGCCCGGACGGTGACCCAGCGAGTCCCGAACGCCTCTAGCCGGCCGCCTGCCCTTCTTCGACGATGCTTTGCAGGTCGCTCTGGAGCGTCTTCACAGCCTGCTCCGGGGATACGTCGCCCGCAAGTGCGGCGTTAAATTGCTCCGCCAGCTCCAGCGATATGTCCGAGTAGTACGGCGAGACCGGCCGCGGTGTGGCATTATCTATGATCGCTTCCTTGCCGAGACGTGCGACCGGTACCTTCTCAAGGACCTCCTGATCCTCGTACAAGCTGCGCCGGACGGGCAGCCTCGACCCCTCGATCGCGTTGGTCTTGAGCTGCTCCGGATCGGTCATCCACCTTACGAACTCCCAGGCTTCGTCCTGCACGTCCGAAGCCGCGTTGATGAGGAAGTTCCAGCCGCCAAGGGTACTGTAGCTCTGGTTCCCTTCGCTCACCGGAATCGGTGCGACGCCCACCTGATCCGGCGTTATCTCCGACTCCTCGGGGTTGCTCAGGAGCGCGTACACGTAGGGCCAGTTGCGCAAGAAAATCGCGTCTCCCCGGATAAAGGCGCCGTACGACTCGTCCTCCTTGTACTGGAGTACGGCTTGCGTGGTGACACCGTCCTCGATCATGCTATGCCATGTCTCGAGTCCCGCCGCAGACTCGGGACTGTCTATGATCACCTTCGAGGGATCGTTGGGATCTAGAACCTCCCCGCCGTGCGTCCGGATGTACTCGAGGCCGTTGCACACGCCACCCTCGTACTCGGCCCCCTGGAAAGCGAACCCGAGTTGGGTGCCAGTGTCTTGCTTGGTCTGGAGACCCATCTCCTTCAGCTCCTCCCAGGTCGCCGGTGGCCCGGAGAAGCCAGCCTGCTCAAGTAGGTCTCTACGGTAATAGAGCAGCCCCGAGTCGGTGTACCAGGGGACGCCCCAGACCTTGCCGTCGTAGGTCATGGCTTGCATGGGCCCGGGCAGGAACGCATCGGTGTCGGTGAAGCGGTCGGAGAGGTCGGAGATCCAACCGCTCGCCGCGAATTGCGCAGGCCAGATCACGTCGCCGCCTATGACGTCCGTGTCGCCGCCGCCAGCCTGGAACTCGGTCCTGAGCTGGTCGAAGTACTGGCCCGTATCCGAGGGCATCTCCCTGTACCTGACCTGGAACTCGCCCTTGTGCTGTTCGTTGAACTTCTGGATCAACTTGGGCAGGACGCCCGTATCATCCGGTCCCCAGGAGAAGATGACCTCTCCGGAGCTGCTCTCGCCACCACCGCCGCAGCCAGCCGCCCCGAGCAGCGCGGCCCCCGCGAGCCCGGCCCCGCCGAGACGCAGGAAGTCCTTGCGGCTCAGTTCAGCACCACGACGCCCGCCGATCCTCGTTCGCTTCATGCGTCCCTCCTTTGTTCTCCCTTCCCCGCCGGACTTGCCGGCCCGCTAATTATGCCTCAGGAACGAGACCAGGCGCTCGTAGCACCCCTCGAGCAGCACAATCTCCGCGTATTCGGCCTCCTGATGCGCCTGCGCCGGCGTCCCCGGCCCGAAGTTCGCCGCCGCCACCCCGCGCTGCGCGAAGCGGGCCACGTCCGTCCACGCCTGCTTCGGCCTCACCTCCAGACCCGTCTCGATGAGCCGCCTCAGCAACGGGTTATGAAGCTCCACCGGGGCGCTCGGGGCGAAGTCCACGACCTCGTAGTGAGCCTCTCCTCCCACCAGCTCGTCGAAGACGCAGCGCACCTCCTCGATCCCCATGCCCGGCGCGAACCGGTGGTTGACGTTGATCCAGAACTCGTCCGGGACTACGTTCCTGGCCCGCCCGCCCCGCGCCATCGTCGGCACGAGCACCTCGTAGAAGGTGAGCCCCTCTACGACGACCTCCTCGACCTGCCTCTCGTGCAGCCTGCGCAGGAACTCGCCGGCCGCTGTTATGGCGTTCTCCCCCTGCCAGGGCCGGGCGGAGTGGGAAGGACGGCCCCTGAAGGTCACCTCGACGTGGGCAGACCCCACGCACCCCACCTCGAGGGCTCCCGCCGTCGGTTCCAGAACGAGAGCGAGGTCCGCGTCGAGCACGTCAGGGACCTCCGCGAAGACCGTCTCGAGGCCATTCTCTACGTAAGGCCCCTCCTCCCGCTCGTAGAAGACGAAGAGCGGCTCCACCCACGAGCTCTCCCATGAGAACCCTTCGAGCAGGGCGAGCATCACGGCATCCCCGGCCTTCATGTCCGAGGCGCCGCGGCCGTAGATCCTCTCGTCCTCGACGCGCACCGGGAGACCTCCCTCGGGCTCCGGGACGGTATCCAGGTGTCCGGCGAAGGCTATACGGGGTCTCGAAGCGTCGGGCTGAGGCCGGCCTACGACGAGGTTGTTGGAGATCCGGCGCGCCTCCCAGCCGCCTAGCCGCGACACGCGCACCTCGAGGTCATCGCACAGGCGCTTCTCCTCGCCGGTGACGCTGGGACGTTGGAGTAACCAGAGGAGGTCCCCGAGCAACCGCTCCCTCAAACGCTCACCCCGAAGTGCCTCAGCGCCTCGTTCAGGGAGGTCTTCTGGTCGGTGGAGGCCCGCCGCCGCCCGATAATGAGGGCGGTCTGGAGCTGGTAGGAGCCCGCCGGGAACTCCCTGGCACGCGTGCCCGCGACGACGACGGAGCGCGCCGGCACGCGGCCGCGGTAGACGACTTCTTCTTCACCTGTAACGTCTATGATCCGGGTCGAGCTCGTGAGCACCACGTTCGCGCCGAGGACCGCCTCCTCCTCGACGCGCACGCCTTCTACCACTACGGCTCGCGAGCCGACGAACGCCCCGTCCTCGATGACGACCGGCATCGCGCCGGGCGGCTCGAGGACGCCCCCGATCCCGACACCCCCGGCAAGGTGGACGTTCCTGCCGATCTGGGCTCCCGAGCCGACGGTCGCCCAGGTGTCTACCATCGTCCCGCTCCCGACCCACGCCCCGATGTTCACGTATCCCGGCATCACGACGACGCCCGGCTCGACGAAAGCCCCGTAGCGGACCGTGCCAGGCGGCACTACCCGCACCCCGGCGTCGGCCAGGTTCTTCTTGGTGGGTATCTTGTCGTGGTACTCGAAGGGACCGACCTCTATGGTCTCCATCTCGGCTATCGTGAAGTACAGGTTTATAGCCTTCATCACCCACGCGTGGGACGACCACTCGCCGTCTCTCTTCTCCGCAACCCTCAGCTCGCCGCGGTCGAGCGCGGCTACCGCCTCGAAGACGGCGCGGCTATGTTCCTCGTCTTCGAGCAACCCCCGGTCCTCGAACGCGGCCTCTATCCTCTCCCTCATCAGGGCAGCCCTCTTCCCTTCGTGCGAGCTTTCGGCGACACTACGGTCGCCAGTTTAGCAGGAGGCTGGGCGGGCTCCGCGCGCGCCGGTATACTGCCTCCGGCCTACGATCAGGGAGAGGTGCGCGATAGTATGACCGTGTTCGCGCTGGTCCTGGTACTGGCGGCAGCCACCATTCACGCGACCTGGAACCTTCTCGCCAAGCGCGTCGGAGACGGGGGCGCGGTCTTCGTGTGGCTCTTCGGTTTCCTCGCGGCGCTAATCTACGCGCCGCTCGCGGTCGTCGTGGTGCTCCTGGAGAGACCGCATTTCGGACCCGCCGCGCTCGTCTTCATGTTTGGTAGCGGCGTGCTGCACCTCGGGTACTTCGTCCTCTTGCAGCGGGGATACGCGGTTGGGGACCTCTCGCTGGTCTACCCCCTCGCGCGGGGCACTGGACCCTTGCTCGCGACCGCCGCCGCCATCGTCCTGCTCGGCGAGCGGCCCGGGGTCGTCGCCCTGCTGGGTATCGGCCTCATCACAACCGGCGTCTTCCTGCTGACCACGGAGCCGGGGAGTGCCCGGAAGGCCGGTTGGGGAGAGGGTGTAGTCTACGGCCTCCTGACGGGAGCCTTTATCGCCGCCTACACCATCTGGGACAAGCACGCCGTGAGCGCACTCCTGATCCCGCCGCTCTTGCAGAGCTGGGTCACGACCCTCGTCACGACGGGCATGCTCACTCCTCTTGCGGTGCGCCACCGCGGGAAGGTGTTGGCCGTGTGGCGAGCACACAAGATCGAGGCGCTCGGTGTCGCGGTACTCAGCCCGCTCTCGTATATCCTGGTCCTTACGGCGCTCGTCTTTACGCCGGTCAGCTACGTGGCCCCTGCCAGGGAGATCAGCATCCTCATCGGGGCCGCTATGGGGGCACGCCTGCTCGCGGAAGGCGATGTCCGCCGGCGTCTCTCCGCCGCCAGCGTTATGGTGCTCGGTATCCTGGCGCTGGCGCTAAGCTGAGAGGTCACGGCGGATGAGGTCTCCCCACCGCTCTATCGCCCTCCGGCACTCCTCGACGCTGGGCACGAGCGCCACCCGCACATATCCCTCGCCGCCCGGCCCGAAGGAGCGGCCCGGCGCGACGACGATGCCTTCCTCCAGCAGACGCAGCGCGTACGCTTCATCGTCCCCGCCGGGGATCTTCACCCAGAGATAAAAGCTCGCGTCCGTGGGGAGGTAGCCGAGGCCCGCCCGGTCGAAGAAGTCTTTGAACAGCTCCCGCTTCTCCCCGAAGGTCCGCCGTCTCCCCTCGACGTGCTCGTCGTCGCCCCAGGCGGCTATCGCAGCGTCCTGCACGAAGGACTGGGTGGCGACGCCGATGGAGGGGCGTAGCTGCTCGAGGGCGGAGATGAGCTGCGCGTCTCCGGCCATCATCGCCGCGCGGTAACCGGTCATGCCGCTCCTCTTGGAGAGAGAGCAGAAGGCGAGGGTACGCTCGCGGGTTATCTCCAGGATCGAGGGTGGCGCCTCCCCCGAGTAGAGGTCGTTGTAGCACTCGTCGGAGAAGAGCAGGACGTCGTGCTCGCGGCAGAACGCGGCCACCTTCTCCAGGTGCTCGTAAGAGGCGGTGGCGCCGGTCGGGTTGTGGGGGTAGTTGATCCAGAGAATCCGGATCTTCTCCGGGTCCAGGTTCTCTGTGCTGAGCAGAAAACTGTCCTCTGACTTCAACCTGACAGGCACCGGCGTCCCGCCTGCAAACATGGTTCCGCGCTCGTAGACCGGGTAGCCGGGCGCGCCGTAGGCGACCCCGCGCCGCTCGTGGGTGGGATGCAGGAAGGCTAGAGGAGCGTGGAAGATCGCCTCCTTCGAGCCAGTGGCGGGCAATATCTCGGTCTCGGGGTCGAGCACGACGCCGTGACGGCGCTCCATCCAGCCCCGGAAAGCTTCGCGCAGCTCGCTCTTGCCCTGGGTGCTCGGGTACCGGCTCACCGCGGGGACGCCGTCAATGAGGGCCTGCCTTATCTTCGGGTCCGTAGGCTCGCGCGGGTCACCGGTGCCGAAGTCGAAGAGCTCGACGCCCCTCTGTTTGACCTCGCGCCTGCGCTCTTCTAAGCGCAGCAGGGGGTAGGCTCCACCGCGCTCCAGAGCGGGGTTCAAGAGCAAGGGAGCGGGGGCCGTGCGGCCGGGTCTGTATCGGCCCTTCATGGTCTTGTCGCGCCGGGGTGCGGCACGCGGTATATTCCCCCTACCTCGCTTGCAGGAGCAAGCAATATAGCACTTCCTACAGGGGCGCGAAGCGGGGAAAAGGAGGTAGACCGTTGGATGAATTCCACTACGAGGCCGGCGTTCTCTGCTGCGAGGACGTGCCGCTCTCCGAGGTAGCCGAGGGCGCGGGGACGCCGGTCTACGTCTACAGTTACGCCGCTTTGGAGAGGGCTTACCGGGAGCTGGATGAGGCATTCTCGGGCCTAGATCACCTGGTCTGTTACGCGGTCAAGGCGAACGGCAACCTGGCGGTCTTGCGCGCTCTGGCCTCTTTCGGGGCCGGGGCGGACATAGTCTCTGTGGGTGAGCTCTACCGCGCGATGCGCGCCGGGTTCGACCCGAAGAAGGTCGTCTTCGCGGGGGTCGGCAAGACCGAGGGGGAGCTCATGGCGGGCCTCGGCGAGCGCATACTGCTCTTCAACGTCGAGTCGGCTTCGGAGCTCGAGCACCTCGACAGGCTCGCAAGCAGGCACGGCAAGCGCGCCCGGATCGCGCTCAGGGTCAACCCGGACGTGGACGCCGAGACCCACGAGCACGTCGCCACCGGGCGTGCCTTCGACAAGTTTGGCATCCCCACGGAAGGGGCGCTCGCGCTCGCCGAAAGGGTAGGGGAGTACAGGAGCGTGGACCTCATCGGGGTCCACCAGCACATAGGGTCCCAGATCACCAAGCTCGCCCCCTTCACCGAGTCCGTTGAGAAGAGCGCGGGGTTGGTCGCTGAGCTAAAGACCTCGTCGACGCCGTACGCCCGACGCTGGAATCTACGGGGACCAGGATCCTGTGCGAGATGGGTCGCTACATCGCCGGTGGGGCCGGCGCCCTCATGACGCGCGTGATCTACCGCAAGCAGAGCGGCGAGAAGGACTTCATAGTCGCCGACGCGGGGATGAACGACCTCCTGCGCCCCAGCCTGTATGACGCCCACCACGAGGTGCGCGCGGTGAGCGAGGACGGAACGGTAGCCAACGCCGACCTCGTCGGCCCGGTCTGCGAGAGCGGCGACTACCTCGCTCGCGACCGCGAACTGCCCGACGCCCGCGAGGGAGACCTGCTCGCCGTGATGTGCGCCGGCGCCTACGGCTTCTCGATGGCCTCCAACTACAACTCCCGCCCGCGCCCCGCCGAGGTACTCGTCAAGGGAGACAGGTGGGCTGTCGTCCGGGAGCGCGAGGGCCACGCCGACCTCATAAAAGGCGAGCTCATCCCGGCGTTCTTGTAGCTTGTCAGCAGGAGGTCTTCCTGGCCGCACCCCGGCATGCCATCCGAGAGATGCGCAAAGCACGTCGGCGAAGGCCAGAGAAGAAGCTGAAAACTGAGAGCCTGCGAAGCAGGTGTGCTCTACGCACGGCGGTTGAGCAGCAGCGGCGAGAGATTGGGGCTCCTGCGCGCCAGGAGCGCGTCCACTGAGAGGTCTTTGGCGGCTGCACTGAGCAGGATCACGACCGAGAGTAAGGCGACGAGCACGTTCACGGTGAGGAACTCGGGCGCCCCCAGGCCCGTGCCCAGCCTCACTCCGCCCTGGGAGAGCATGATGACGATGCTAAGAGCCACGCTGCCGATGGCGGCGAGGTTGGTGAGGAGGCCCAGGATCAGGGCTATCCCCAGCGCCAGCTCCCCGAGGCGCATGAGCTGCGCGAAGAGCTCGGCGTTCGGGACGACGATGCCACGCATGAAATCCTGAAAGAACGGGGGCGCCTGCGAGACGAAGCCCCCGGCCTCGAGGCTCGTTGCGAACTGCTGCGGGAACTCGGGGTTCAGCAGCTTCTCTACGGCGCCGTTGAGCCAGACGGCCCCGACCAGTACGCGCACCCACACCATGCCGTTCACCGCCAGGCTCCTCTCCGACGTTGCAGGACGTCTCATATTCTACGTATACGCACGTTCGCTATAGTGAGATGAAGAACCGTCGAGCTGCAGCGTGCGTACTAAGCTATGTTGCCCGTAACCTGCCGACGAAGGGAGCGTCGTGGAAGAGAAGATCTCACGCAAGAGGTTCATCCGCCTCGGGACCGCCCTCGGCGTGGGCGCCACGAGTGCCTCGGTGCTCGCCGCCTGCGGTGGTGGATCAGGGGACGGCGGTAGCGGTTCCGGGGGTGGGGCCAGTGAGGGATCTGGCGGCGGGAACGCCGGAGGCTCCAACGAGTCCGGCGGCTCGAAAGAGACGCAGGCTGGAGGCGGACAGGCTATAGCCCGGGCCTCCGAGGTGCCAGCGGGTTCTGCGGTCAAGTTCAAGGAGTCAGGCAACCCGGCGGTGCTCGTCCACCTGGACAGCGGGGACTTCGTGGCCTACTCGGCCGTCTGCACGCACCAGGGCTGCACGGTGGCCTACCAGGACGGGCAGCTCGCGTGTCCCTGCCACGGCTCCATCTTCGACCCGGCGAACGGCGCGGCGGTCGTCTCCGGCCCCGCCCAGCGTCCCCTGCCGGAGGTGCCGGTCGAGGTTCGCGGCGGGGAGGTCGTTCAGGCCTGACGCCCTCAAGCTATCAGCGGTCAGCCGTCAGCTAGATGGAGCGGGTAGCGCAGCGGCACAAAAAGAACGCAACACCAGCTGCGATAGGAAACGCAACAGCTTTCGCGACTCAAAGCCTGCCGTTCCAGGAGAGGCTCAAAGCTGATAGCTGACCGCTGATAGTTAGAATAGCTGACAACCCGATGGCCGACGAGCTAATATTCAGTCATGGAGGGTGGCGAGGAGCGCATCGGGCTAGGTGGCGCGGCAGCCGTTCTCGACGTCCCGGAGGAGGACGTCAGGCGGCTCGCTGAGGAGGGCCGCCTCGCGGCTGAGCGGGACGAGGACGGCGCCTACATCTTCAGGCTCTCGGAGGTGGTCGAGCTCGCGCGAGAGCTCGGCGCCGAAGAGGAGATCTTCGAGGGTGAGGTGCTCGGGGACGACCCCGGTCCTTCGCGGCTACCCGCCGTCCCGCTGGAGCGCTACGAGCGGCTCTTGCAGCAGGGCCAGGACTACAAGACGCGCCTGGAGGAGCGGAGCCGCCACATGGAGGAGATCCGCAAGGAGCGCGACGCCGCTCGCATGGAGATAGACCGCCTCTGGTCCGAGATAGAGCGTCTCAACCTCGTCGAGTTCCAGCGCGAGCTGCAGGAGAAGACCATATCCACCCTCGAGGAGGAGAAGGCCAAGCTCGAGTCCGAGCGGGAGCACCTGATCCAGGAGCGCCTCGAACTGGTCGAAGAGAAATCCACCCTGGTCGAAGATCGCGTCCGCCTGGAGGCGGAGCTGAAGGCCCTCAAGAGCCGGGGTTTCTGGTCCCGGCTCTTCGGCGGCTGATCCCCGAGACGTCCCCCACGAAAAATAGCTCATTTGGGGGATACGCTGGGCCCTTTCCCTGCTGTATGCTGCCCCTCGTTACGTAACACGGGGCGGAGCGCTCCTTCCCTCCGCCCCCGTTGAGAGGGGAGAGAATGACGGCGCGAACCGGTCTCATGGTCATGTGGGCGTCTATCCTGACAGCGATGCTCTTCTCTCTAGCGGCGGTCATCGCCGCGGGCGCCGGGGCGCAAACGCTGTCCCTTGTCGGGAAGATAGTGGTGATCGACCCTGGCCACGGTGGGAACGACTTTGGGGCCACCAACAGGACGTACGGCCTCGAGGAGAAAGAGCAGAACCTGGACGTGGCCTACAAACTGAGAGAACTGCTGTACCGTGAGGGAGCCGCCGCCGTGTACATGACGCGTGGGGGCGATCTCAGCAATCCGGGGGGCGCCAAGGATCCCGGAGACGACTTCTATGCTGACGACGCCAACCCCTCCAACACTCAGCGTGCCGAGGCAGCCAACAGTGTGAAGGTGAACGGGAAGGGGGCCGACATTCTGGTCTCGATCCACATGAACGGCTCTACGAACCCCGATGTGGACTACACAACCACGCTGTTTGGCAAGTGGCGGAAGGACAAGGAGTCCGCTTATGCGATCTTCGGTGATAATGTGAACCCACCCAGGATTAACCCACCGACCTATGGATTGCGGACCTTGTCGGCGGTCAACGGCAAGGGATCCTCTTGGGGTACCATCGCCACGAGGGATCCCTACTCCTACGCCTCTGGAGTGCTACTCAAGAGCAACATGCCCGCGACCATAGCCGAGACCGTCTTCATAACCAACAATGAAGAAGGAAAACGGCTGGCTGCTGGATGGACTGGGAAGCCTGTTCAATACGACCCCAACAACGGGCGCCAGCAGCAGATAGCAGAGTCGCTGAAGACTGGGGTCGAGGACTACCTCGCCACGCACTAGCGGGGGTCGAGCCTCAAGGCGCCGACTTTTGTCCGACGACGTTTTGCCTCCGGAGGCTGAAGTAAACTCTCCCTGCCGGGATGGGCAAGACGGGACGGGGCGATGAGCGCGGCGATCGAGACCCAGAAGCTCACCAAGACCTACGGCAGGAGCCGGGGTATCAGGTACGTGGACCTGGCGGTTCGGGAGGGAGAGGTGTTCGGCTTCCTCGGCCCCAACGGCGCGGGCAAGACCACGACCATCCGCACGCTCTTCGGTTTCCTGCGCCCCTCGGAGGGGCGGGCGTGGGTCTTCGGGATGGATGTCAGGAAGAGGAGCGTGGAGATAAGGGCCCGGGTCGGCAACCTGCCGGGCGAGTTCGTGCTGGAGGACAGGATGAGTGGGGAGGATCTCCTGCAGTTCTTCGCCCGGCTGCGGGGCGTCAAAGACCTTGGCTACGCGCGCGAGCTGGCCGAGCGACTCGGGGCGGACCTACACCGACCGATGCGCCGGCTCTCGCGGGGGAACAAGCAGAAGGTCGGGCTCATACAGGCGATGTTCCACAGACCGCCCCTCCTCGTCCTGGACGAGCCCACGAGCGGCCTCGACCCGCTGGTCCAGGAGGAGTTTCTGGAGATAGTCGACGACGTCAGGGCCGAGGGGAGAACCGTGTTCTTCTCCTCGCACGTCCTCAGCGAGGTCGAGCGCGTGTGCGACCGCGTCGGGATCATCCGCGACGGCCAGCTCGTTACCGTCGAGCCCACCCGCGAGCTTGTCAACAAGGCGTTCCGGCACGTGACCCTGACCTTCGATGAGCCTGTGGACCCGGGGCCCTTCAGGGCGCTGCCGGGCGTGAGGGACCTCAAGGCCGACGGGGCGAGGATCTCGTTCGCGCTGCACGAGGCGCCCGACGGACTGGTGAAGCTCGCTGCGAAGCACCGGCTCGTGAGCCTGGACTACGAGAGGCCGAGCCTCGAGGAGATATTCCTGACCTACTACGGGGGGCGGTCGTGAGCCTCGGACCGGTAATAACGAAGTGGGGTGCCGGGCCGCGCAGGGCGCACGCGAGGCGGACGTGGGGGACGCTCTTTGCGCTCGTGCTGCATACGGTAAGGCTGCAGAGGAGGAGCGCGCTCATCTGGGGATTGGCGCTAGGGATCTACAGCGCCGCTATAGTCGCCACCTTCCCGACGTTCGGAGATATGGAGCAGCTGGATCAGCTCATGCGAGCCTATCCCGAGGGCTTGAGGGAGGCCTTCAACATCGAGGACATGGGCACCCCCGAGGGGTTTCTGGACTCCCAGGTCTTCAGCCTCGCCCCGCTCGCGCTCGCGTTCTTCCCGATCCTGGCCTGCTCGGGCGCGATCGCCGGCGCCGAGGAGCGCCAGACCCTGGACGTCTTGCTCGGCAACCCGCTGCCGCGCTGGCAGCTCGTCGTGGGCAGCTTCCTCGCGACCGCGCTCTCGCTCCTCGGCATCGCCGCTGTCGTGGGCCTGTTTACCTGGGGGACGGCGCTGCTGTTCGACGTGGACCTCTCCCTCCTCACGACCGCCGCGGCGGTCCTAAACCTCTGGCCGATATGCCTGTTCTTCGGCGGGCTCGCGCTGCTGTGCTCGGCGCTCTTGCACCGGCGCGCTCTCGCCACGGCCATCCCCGGCGTCGCGCTCTTCGCCGCCTACCTGGCCGACGTGCTCGGCAAGGTCTCCGACGACCTTGAGGATCTGCGCCCGGCTTCGGTCTTCTACTACTACGGAACCGCCATAAAGGACGGCATTGACTGGGCAAACTTCGCCGGCGTGACGCTGGCCGCCCTCTTCTGCGTGCTCCTCGCAGTGCTCGCCTTCTCCCGACGCGATATCTATACGTAGCGGTCAGCACGCTACGCCCTTGTAGGCCCTCACTGGTCAGCACGCATCGGCCTAGCGGCCTCGCTTGTCAGCACAACTTTTCATTTTGCTAGCAGCTGAAAGCCTCCGAAGAGGGCGTGCTGACCAGCTGAGATGCTAGAGTTCCGGTCTGTATGGAGCGCGAGGGGATAAGCCGACTTCTGCTGCGCGTCAACGGGCTGGCCGTGCTGCGCGGAGTTCTTGCATCTTCCGTGGCGCGGGACTTCCTCGAGGTGCTGGATCTCCTCGCGACGGAAGAACCCGATCAGGCGGCTGTTGCAGGAACGTTCGGGCGGTTGTGGGAGGGGCTGGCGCTCGATCGGGACAGACTTCTTTCCGACGCGTGGAGGTCCCACCTGGTGGGCCGTCTGCTGGACGGCGAGAACGCCTTCAGTCTCGGTGCGGAGCGCGGGGAGATAAGTCCTCCGCTCGCGGAGCAGACGAGCCGGGACCTCCGCACGCTACAGTGGCTCTTCGACCTGGAGACCGGGTCCTTGGTGCGCGTGGTCGAGGATGCTGTGCCGGGGTTGAAGGGCGTCTGGGTCCCGTGGAGCGATCCGGGGGGCCAAGGTTTGGCATCCCCGCGCCACGCTGTGGCCGGCAAGCTCGCGGCGGTGGAGGACTGGGGGGGATGCGTGGGGCTGCTCGCGGAACACTTCGCTCGGCACGGCGCGGGCCCCTTCGGACGCCACCGGGCGTTCCGCTGGACGGAGAACCGCCTCCAGGTGGTGTCCGACCCCGACCCGGTACGCCTCGCGGACCTCGTCGCGTACGAGCGCGAGCGGGAGCCGCTCATCAGGAACACCGAACACTTCCTCGCGGGGCTACCGGCCCACCACGCGCTCCTCTACGGCCAGCCGGGTACAGGCAAGTCCTCCACCGTAAAGGCCGTTATGAACGAGTACGCTGGTAGGGGGTTACGGCTCGTCGAGGTTGCCAAGGAGGATCTCGGGTCGTTGCCGCGGGTGCTCGAAGCCCTGCGGGGCCGCGCCCCCCGGTTCGTCATCTACGTGGACGACCTCTCCTTCGAGGAGCACGAGGTCGAGTACAAGACCCTCAAAGCGCTGCTGGAGGGCAGCGTCGAAGAGCCGCCCGAGAACGTCCGGGTCTACGCCACCTCCAACCGCCGCAACCTCATCCGGGAGCGTTTCTCCGACCGGGACGAAGGCGATGACGTCCACGCCCGCGACACCATGCAGGAGAAGCTCTCCCTCTCGGCGCGCTTCGGGTTGCGCGTCACCTTCCCCACCCCGGATCAGCGACGGTACCTCGAGATCGTCTCGGGCCTCGCCCGCGGGCGTGGGATAGAGATGTCCGAGGAGGAGCTAGAGGAGAGGGCCATCCTCTGGGACCGCTGGCACGCCGGCAGGAGTGGGCGCACCGCCCGCCAGTTCGTGGATGAGCTGGAGGCCGAGCTGGCCGACGGTCGCGGCGCGCTCTAAAGGCTTCACGTTATGGGTTTTGCTTGATGCCTCTTGCAGAGATCATCCTCTCTGCAAGCCGCTGTAGTAGACGTGCTGAGAGCCTGCGAAGCCTGAGCGTGCTGACAAGGCGCGAAGTACATCGCTACGGTCAAGGGCGGTGCTAGCGGGGTGACTGACGTGGCGGGCAACCTGCTCGATCCCGGCGGAGACCATATCTAGGGTCTTTACGGTGAGAAAGCCGAGCAGCTAGGTCTTCTCGAAGCCCCTCGATTCCGACGAGTCAACGCCCCGACCCGGAGATCTCCGGGTCGGGCGCTCCGGTCTGATGGAGGATAGCCAGGCCGGCTAGAGAGAATCGGATCGCTCGAGGATCTCCTGGAGCCTCTCCTGGAGGGTTGCGGCGGCGCGTTCGGGGGCGACCATCCCCGCGAGCGAGGCGTGGAACTGTTCGGCCATCGCCAGGGACATGTCGTGGTAGAGAGGTGTGACCGGGCGCGAGCGCACGTCGCGGATAGCCTCCCTGCCCAGCTCGATGACCGGCACCCGGGAGAGGATCTCCCCGTCCTCGTAGCAGTCTTTGCGCGTCGGCAGGTAGCCGCCCTTCAATGCCCTCTCTTTCTGCTGTTCGGGGGCGCTCAGGTACCGGATAAAGGCCCAGGCGGCCTCCGTCTTCTCGGAGGCGGTGTTGACCATCAGGTTCCAGCCGCCGAGGCCGCTGTGAGCTGAGCTCTCCGGGTGCGCCACAGGGAGCGGCGCTACCCCGATGCGCTCCTGTTCCACCTTCGAGAGCGAAGGGTCGGCCGCGCGCGCGTACACGTTGGGCCAGTTACGCATGAAGACGGCGTCGCCATTCAGGAAGACCGTGTAGGACTCGTACTCCTTGTAGCTGGGTACGGCAACCGGGGCAACCCTCCCGGTCACCATGCCGCGCGCGGTCTTGAGCCCCGCTACGGCCTCCGGAGCGGCGACGATCACCTTGTCGATACCGTGGGGGGCCAGCACGCCACCGCCGGAGTTCCAGATAAACTCCAGGCCGTTGACGACGCCGCCCTCGTACTCAGACCCCTGGAAGACGAAGCCGTACCTGGTGCCACGGTCGCGGCGCACCTTGGCGACCATCTCCTTCATCTCGTCCCACGTCTTGGGCGTATCGGAGAAGCCGGCTTGCTCGAGGAGATCCTGCCTGTAGTAGAGCAGCCCCGCGTCGGTGAACCACGGGACGCCGTAGATCCTTCCTTCGTAGGTGTTGGAGTCCACGGTGGCCGGCAGGTAAGACGCGCGGAGGTCTGCAGTAAAGAGATCGGAGAGATCGGAGATCCAGCCTTTAGCGGCGAACTGCGCGGGCCAGATCACGTCGCCGCTTATGATGTCGGCCTCGGCCTCGCCGGCCTGGAACTCGATACGGAGCTTCTCGAAGTACTGGTCCGTGTCAGCCGGCGCCAGGCGCAGCGCCACCTCTATAGCTCCCTTGTTTCGCTGGTTGAAGCGCTGGATCTGGTCCCTCAGGACCTCGGAGTCCTCCCCGTGCGAGAAGACGAGCCTGACGAGGCCCTTGCTCTCCTGTCTCGCGCACCCAGCCACCCCGAGTAGCGCGGCCCCGGCGAGCCCAGCGCCTCCGAGCTCGAGGAAGCGCCGGCGGCTCAGGAGGCGTCTTTCTGCCGAGCCCTTCATCGCCTGAGGGTAAAGAAGAAGGTGGAGCCTTCGCCGACCTTGCCCTCGGCCCATACCCTGCCTCCGTGGCGGTGCACGATGCGCTGGACGGTCGCGAGCCCTATACCGGTGCCCTCGAAGTCCTCCGGGCCGTGCAGGCGCTGGAACGCCCCGAAGAGCTTGGCCGCATAGGCCATGTCGAACCCGACTCCGTTGTCGCGCACGTAGTAGACTACGCCCCCCTGAGAGACGGCGCCGAACTCAATAACCGCCTCGTCCTCCTTCTCGGTGAACTTGAAGGCATTACCGAGCAGGTTTTCGAGCGCGATCCTCAGTAGCCGGGAGTCGCCGGTTGCCCTGAGATTCTCGGAGATGATGAACTCCACCTCCCTCTCGGGTTGCGACCTCCCGAGCTCGGCGGCGACCTGGCGGGCGATAGCGCTCAGGTCCACGGTGTGGCGCGTGAGGGCGCTGCGCGTCACCCGCGAGAGGTCGAGCAGGTCGTCTATGAGGCTGGCCATCCGCCTGCTGGCGGCCCGCACCCGCCCGAGGTAGCTGCGCGCCTCATCGTCGAGCTCCTGCGCGTGGTCTTCGAGGAGTATCTGGGAGAAGCCCTCGATGCTCCTCAAGGGCGCTCTCAGGTCGTGGGAGACGGAGTAGGAGAAGGCCTCGAGCTCCCTGTTCGCGCCTTCGAGCGCCCTGTTTGTCTCCTCCAGGTCGCGGTTGGCGTTCTCGAGCTGCCTGTTGGCGGCCTCCAGCTGCATCCCGACGCGCTCGGCCTGGATGCGGCTGCTCGCCAGCATCCAGGTCACGCCGAAGAGCATCAAGCTTATCGCGAGTCCGCTCAGCAGCACGAAGAGCGGCAGGTTGGACTGCCAGCCCGGCTCGAAGCCAGGGAGCGTGCTGAAGTAGAGGCTCCAGATCCTGCCAGCCACCTGCATGGTGGCGAACTCCGAGAAGTGCGCCGAGCCGCCGGGGTTCGCGGCGTGCAAGACCCCGTCGTCGTCGTGGAGCAGGTTTTCGCGGGTGAACTCGGCGCCGTCGAAGACTTCGAGGTCCACCTTGGGGTCGGGCTGCTCGCCGAAGATCCCCTCGAGCAGGTCGTCGGTGCGAAACACGCTAACGATGTACCCCTGTAGCGCCTCGCGGCGTTCGTCCGGGGTTGCGTGGGGCGCGCCGTCGCGGTAGATGGGGGTGTAGACGAGGAAGCCGGTCTGCTCCGAGATGCCGACACCTCTCAGGTCCGCCTTGCCCGAGGCCCGCGGGAGTCCCGTGTCGCGGGCTTGCTCCATGGCGCTGCGGTTGACCCGGTCGGAGTAGAAGTCGTAGCCGAACAGCCGCCGGTTGTCATCCTCGAAGGGCGCGACGTATACGAGCGGGAAGTACTCGTAGCGCTCGCCGGAGGGGCGCAGAGAGTAAGTAGGAAAGCCCTCCTCGCGCACGCTCCGGGTGTGCGCCTCCCGCTCCTCCAGGGGCACGCGTTCAGCGTAGGCTATTGCCTGTATGCCAGGGTAGCGACGTTTAAGGTCGCTGCCCGAGACGTAGGCGGCCCACTCCTCGCGCGTGACCGACTCGCTCGCGGCGAAGAGACCCCTTCCGTCGAGCATCGCGTCTATGTAGGTCTGCATGCGACGGTCCAGGGCGCGCTCGGCGGAGCCGGTGATCTCTTCGAAGCGCTCCTGCTCGCGTGTCTCGACGTTGCGCCCGATGTAGTAGAAGGCAAGGACCGTCAGCACCAACGCCATCAGCAGGACCACGTAGGCGATAGCCGTGCGGCCGAACCCCTCTCGCGCGGAGCCCTTCAACCGCTCCGGCGCCATGAGCCCGGACTTCACGGCTCTCACACCACGCTGGGGGGTGCCTCGTTCAGGATCAGCCAGTAGAGCTTGAGCTGCTCCACGGCCCGGACGAACTGCTCGAAGTTGACCGGCTTGCGGACGTAGCTGTTGGCGCCGAGCCCGTAGCCGTCCAGCATGTCCTGCTGCTCCCTGGAGGAGGTCAGGATGACCACGGGCAACAGCCGCGTCCTCTCGTCGGACCTCAGGCGCCTCAAGACTTCGAGGCCGTCGATCCTGGGCAGCTTGAGGTCGAGGAGGATCAACTGCGGCATGACGGTGGTGTCCCTGCCGGCGTAGGAGCCTTCGCCGAAGAGGTAGTCGAGGGCCTCGACGCCGTCGCGGGCCACGACCACCTCGCCCGTGACCTTGTTCTTCCTGAGCGCCCGCAACGTGAGGAGCTCGTCGTCGGGGTTGTCCTCGACCAGGAGTATGACCTTGTCCGTCATCCAGCCACGGCTCTCAGTGGACCCTCCTGGCGCCGCCGTCCACCCTGTCGGCGATGAACGGATAGCGGTAATCCTCACCCTCGTTGACGCGGTAGGCCGCGTAGCACCCGTGCGCCAGGGGCACCACGGCGAGCAAGAAAGCCAGCGGTATGAGCACTATGGCAGCTATGCCGAGCGTCACGATGGACAGGACGACCGTGACCAGCACGTAGGCGAGGAAGATGACGATCCAGGCCACCTGATACCAGAACGCCTGCGCAGCGTGGAAGCGCACCCGCGCCGAGCGGTCCCTGTAGAGCAGCCAGACCAGTAGCGCGCCGAACGGCACGAGGCCGATGAGTCCCGCCAGCACGCTCAGGTGCGCCACCACAGACCACGTCTTCTCGTCCTGCGCGTCCAGAGGTTCAGGCGTGCTTCCGGGCGGTCCGCCGGGGTTCCGTTCCTCTTGCATGACTCTCCTTTCGTCCCGGCTCACAGGTCGCGCCCGCTTCCGCCGGATATCGATATCTTAGCCCCGCCCGGTGAAAGCGGCCATCACTCAAATGAGTGATTTTTCGATATAGTCTTCAGCATTACAGCAAGGCGCCTTCGGCGCCTTGTCAGCAGTCAGCAATAGTAAAGACTCTCCGCTCGGTGAAAACGCTACCCGGTTGGAGTCGCGTTCCAGGTGAGAACACGCTCGCCGTGAGACAAGAAGCTGATGGCTGAAAGCCAACGGCTCAAGAGAAACGGGCCGGCTTCCAGGAGGGGGGAGATGGGGCGCCGGCCCGTTGATGTGAATCGAGCCGGCCCATCAGGAGGGGGGAAGGTATGTGGTGCCGACTCGTTCTTGTTGCAGCGATTATGCACCCCCGCGTCCTGCCGTACATCACTCAAATGAGTGATTTTTCGAAAGTTTTATCCAGGCTTCAGGTAATAGATATCCCTGAAGCCTTCATATTGCCTTTGAGCCGGAGGGCCAATAGAATAATATGCACGGCTGGATGGAGAGGATGCGACTCATGTTACCGCCGCGGGGCTGGAGCGTGCCCGGCGATGCCTGGGACCCGGGTGAGGTCGGCACCTGATGGGTGTGCCGCTCAGAGTGTTGATCGTCGAGGACTTCGAGGGCGACGCGCTGCTCCTCTTGCGCGAGCTGCGACGCGGCGGCTACGAGCCGGAGTACGTGCGGGTCGACACTGCCGAGGCCATGGAGGCCGCCCTCGAGGAGCGGGAGTGGGATCTAGTCGTCGCCGATCACTCCATGCCGGCCTTCAGCTCGCAGGCAGCGCTGGAGCTTCTCCGGGGCAAGGGTTTTGAGGACCTGCCGTTCATCATAGTGAGCGGCCAGATTGGCGAGCAGGTCGCTGTCGAGGCGATGAAGGCCGGGGCCCAGGACTACCTCATGAAGGAGAATCTCACCAGGCTCAACACTGCCATCGAGCGGGAGCTCAGGGAGGCGGAGAGCAGAAGGGAGCGCCGGCGGGCCGAGGAGGAGCGGCGGCTGGCCCAGGAGAAGTACAGGGGCATCTTCGAGAACGCGGTGGAGGGGATCTTCCAGACCACCGTCGAGGGGCGCTTCGTCACGGCGAACCCCGCGCTGGCGCGCATGTTCGGCTACGACTCGCCGGAGGACCTGCTCGAGAACGTCACGAACGTCGCGGAGCAGCTCTACGTGGATCCCGCGCGCCGGGAGGAGTTCAACCGCATGATCAGGCGCGACGGCTTCGTCTCAGGGTTCGAGATCCAGACGCGGCGCAAGGACGGGGGCGCGATATGGGCCTCGGCGAGCGCGCGGGCAATCCGCGATGCAGAGGGCGAGCTTGTCGGCTACGAGGGCACGGTCGAGGACATAACGGAGCGCAAGCAGGCCGAGGGGGCGCTGCGCGAGATCCGGGAGGCCGAGCGCCGCCGCATAGCACGCGAGCTGCACGACGGGGTCTTGCAGGACCTCACCTACGCTTTGCAGTCGCTGCGGGTGACCCGCAGGATGCCGGCCGAGGCGAGAGGCGATGAGGAGACGGAGCGGCAGATCGAGGCGCTCAAGAGGGCGGTGGGGGACTTGCGCGATGCGATCTACGAGCTGCGCCTCGAGAGTGCACAGGAGCAGCCGCTCGCCCGCATGCTGAGCGCGATCGTGGAACTCAACCGCCAGATGGACCCCGAGCGGGCGCTCGAGCTGGTCATCGACGAGGGATTTCCGGCCTCGATCTCCGGGCCGGCGAGCCTAGAGGTCGCGCGCGTCGTCCAGGAGGCACTGGCCAACGTCAGGCGCCACTCGGGGGCGAGCCGCGCCACGGTCACCCTCGGGACGGTGGGGCGCGAGGTGTGGGTGGGGATCGAGGACGACGGACGGGGCCTGGAGCCGGGGCAGCCCACCGGTCTGGGGCTTACGGGGATGCGCGAGCGGGCATCGGCGCTCGGGGGAGAGCTGAAAATCGAGGGTGAGAAGGGTGTGGGGACACGGGTGCTTCTCAGGGTGCCACTGCCCGCCCTGGTGGATGATAGCTCCGAGTATTCGAACGCGCCGAAATAGGCTCGTAACCCCATCTCCGCTGTCGAAGCTGTTATATTCGTAAGATTATGGGAGCGGAGAAGCAGGCCAGCGGAGGGGATGTGATGCAGCGTCTGTTGCTCGTCGAGGATCATGCCTCGTTCAGGCAGACGCTCGCGCTGGTCTTCGATCAGGAGCCGGATTTCGAGGTG
>JARDZQ010000318.1 GCA_029240775.1 Rubrobacteraceae bacterium
GAGGACTACGATGGCCCGGAGCCGTTCACCTCCCTCTACGGCTCGGACGACTACCTCACGGAGAGGCAACTAAGACGAATGCGCGCCCTCTACGCCGGGGAGGTCACCATGGTGGACCGCTGGCTCGGTCATTTTCTGGACAGGATGGCCGAGCTCGACCTCTTCGAGAACACCCTGCTCGTACTCCTCTCCGACCACGGCCACGCCCTCGGGGAGCACGGCTACACCGGCAAGCCCCACTACGCGCTGTGGCCCGAGCTCACGGACATCGTCTTCATGCTCCGGCACCCGGCAGGCAAGGGCGGCGGAGGCTCCAGCGACCACTACGCCTCCACCCACGACGTGGCCCCCACCATCCTCGGCTTCCTGGGGCTGGAGTCCCCGATGGTGGGTCGGGATCTCTCCGCTATCTTCGACGGGAAGAGTCCGGGGTCGCGCCCCCACTTCACTTTAGGCTACAGCGATTTCGTCTGGGCGCGCGACGAGCGGTACGCGATGTTCGGCCGCAACGACGGGATGAGGGCGCGGCTCTACGACCTGCGCGCGGACCCGGAGATGAGCGAGGACGTGGCCGGGGCTAACCCTGACGTGGTGAAGCGGATGTTCGAGGAGTACGTCATCGGCGACGCCGGCGGCCCGCTGCCCACCTATTGAAGCGGTCAGCGCGGCACCAGCTTCGCCAGCGCCTTGTCAGCACGCTCAGGCTTCGCCTTCGCTTGTCAGCAAGCTAGGTCGGTTCGTCGCTCCCGCGCGTCGAGCGCCGCCGGGCAGGACCTGCGCGGAAGAAAGCTGAAATGCTGACATGCGAGGGCCTTATAAAGGCCCGAGAACCGTGCTGACGGCTGAGGCGTTAGTATATTTCGAGCGTTCGCGTCAGGAACGGAGGAGCTTTGAGGCCGTTTTTCGATGAGGGTACGGGGCGGCTCCGCGCCCCCTGGCGCCTGCTCCTCCAGTACCTGGCCTACACGGTCGCGGTCCCCTTGTTCGCCAACCTGCTGGCGGGCGCGTTTCTCCTGGCCGGCATGGGGGCTGGGTCTTCGGGCACCTCGGCCCTCGCCGGTTCTCCGCTGCTCCCGGTTATCGGCGGCGTGGCCGGGCTGGGAGGTGCGCTCCTCAGCGTCTGGCTTGCGGGCCGTTTCCTGGACCGGCGGCCTTTTGCGGACTTCGGGTTTCACCTGAGCGGAGGGTGGTGGCTCGACCTCCTGTTCGGGATGGCCCTGGGGGCGCTGCTCATGACGACGGTGTTCCTGGTGCAGTCCGGCCTCGGGTGGGTCACGGTCACCGGCTCTTTCGAGTCCCTCGTGCCCGGCGCGCCCTTCTGGCTCGCCGTGCTCGTCCCGGCCACGCTCTTCGTGTGCGTCGGCTTCTATGAGGAGCTCGTCTCCCGCGGCTACCAGCTACGTAACGCAGCCGAGGGCCTGAATTCTTCAAGCCTCGGTCCCCGGGGCGCAGTCCTGCTGGCGTGGGCGCTCTCCTCGGCCTTCTTCGGCTACCTGCACGCCGCCAACCCCAACGCCACGATCCTGAGCACCGCCAACGTCGCCTTGGCCGGCCTGATGCTGGGTTGTGGCTATGTCCTTACCGGCGAGCTCGCCATCCCTATCGGTCTGCACGTCACGTGGAACTTCTTCCAGGGTACCGTCTTCGGGTTCCCGGTGAGCGGGTTGCGGATAGGGGGGGCGACGTTCCTGAGCATCGAGCAAGGCGGCCCCGACCTCTGGACCGGCGGTCCCTTCGGTCCCGAGGGCGGCCTGCTCGCTCCCGCGGCTATGGCCCTGGGGATCCTCCTCACGGTGCTCTGGGTGCGCCTCCGTCGCGGCCGGGTCGCCATCCACGCCCCCATCGCCAAGGGTCCCAAGCCTGAGAGGGCAAGCTCCCCTTACGTGTCTTCCTCGTAAAGCTTCACACCGTCAGCTCTCAGCTATTCGTTCGTGCTGATGGCTGATAGAGCGGTTTTCGGAATCATTGAGCTTCCGAAAACCGCTCTAACCGACACCCGATCTACCCGAGTCACGCTCAGGCCCGCTTCATCAGGGCCTTGTAGGTCTGGTGGAGGTGGTCGGAGAGGGCGACGATGGCGAAGATGCTGGCCACCAGACGCGTGACGGCGGGGGCGAAGACCAGACCGTAAGTGAAGAAGGAGGCGACCCACTGGCCGACGCAGAAGTGGCAGGTCAGGAGCTCTCCCAGGGATCTCCTGAGGCCCTTGCCCCGCGGCTTCTCGCTCACACTCTTGGGGCTCTGCTTCTCCTGGAGCTCGGTGAACGGAGCGCGCAGGGGGCTCGTGACCGCGTCGTGCGCCACCAGCAGGCTCACCTTGTGGGTCGCCACCCCTAGCAGCGCTATGTCGCGGGCCTCGATCCGCTCGGGTATCGGCCGCCCGGCCTTCCTGGCGATCAGGAGGACAAGAGCGAGGATCAGATTGAAGAGCCCCGCCAGGGCGGTGTAGGAAGGCAGGGGCTCTTCCCCACCATCGTACCCTTCGAATACCCCCTGCGCCGATTCGCCGTTGCTCATGCATGCTCCTTTGTCTGGGACGCTCGTCCCGCTTCCCGATCCTGACAAAAACGCAAGGTGCCTGCAAGCCTCTGCGAGGATATCCCCTTCGCCTCGCCGGATCTAAACATCCGCCGGGGCATTCGAGCCAGCGCTTTTGGGTATAGGCACCCCTCAGCAGAGCATATCCGTGTGGGCGGCTCCCACGCCGGGAGGTCCCGAGTAGCCTGAAAGGGGCGACGAGCATGACGGAGAACCAGCACACGCAGCAGGACCCGACGCAGCAGTACCCGCAGCCCGAGTACCCTGAGCAGGACCAGCGCCACCAGCACCCCGGCTTCGAAGGGGAGATGCAGCCAGAGCCCGACTACGGCTACGACACCTATCGTGGGTACGGCAGGCTGGAGGGAAAGAAGGCCATCATCACCGGCGGCGATTCCGGCATCGGGCGGGCCGTCGCTCTCGCCTTCGCCCGCGAGGGGGCCGACGTCCTGATCTCCTACCTCTCAGAAGAGGAGCCCGACGCCCTGGAGACCGCCCGTGTCGTCGAGGAGGCCGGCAAGAGAGCGATCAAGGCGCCGGGCGACATCAGCGAGGAGTCCCAGTGCCAGGCCGTCGTGCAGAGGGCCGTAGATGAATTCGGGCAGATAGACGTCCTCGTCAACAACGCAGCCCACCAGATGACGGTGAGCGGCATAGCCGACGTGGACTCGGAGCTGCTCGATCGCACTTTCAAGACCAATATCTACGCCATGTTCTGGCTGGTGAAGGAGGCGCTCCCGCACATGCCGGAGGGAGGTTCGATCATCAACGTCGCCTCCATACAGGCGTACCAGCCCTCGCCTACCCTCCTCCCGTACTCCTCGACCAAGGGCGCCATAGTCACATTCACCAAGGGCCTAGCCCAGGAGGTCGTCCAGTACGGGCTCAGGGCCAACACCGTGGCGCCGGGGCCGGTGTGGACCCCCATAATCCCCGCCTCTATGCCCGGCGACACCGTCTCCCAGTTCGGCGGCACCTCCCCGATGGGGCGCCCCGCCCAGCCCGCCGAGCTCGCCCCCGCCTTCGTCTTCCTCGCCTCCCAGGAGTCGAGCTTCGTCAACGGCGAAACCCTGGGTGTGACCGGTGGGCAACCGCTGCCCTAGCGCCGTCTACGACCTGCAACTTGGTGAAGATGTTGGAGATCTGGTTGCGTACCGCCTTGGGGTTGAGGTAGAGCTCCCTGGCGATCTCCTGATTGTTGCGCCCGCGGGCGATGAATTTGAGGACCTCGCGTTCGCGGGCGCTCAGCTCGGGGAAGGCTTCGGCGGCGGGCCTAGGGGCGGGTGGAGGCACCTTGCCGCTTACACGACGAGCCAACTGCAGCCTCGATGCGAATCTACGGCGTATACGCTAGGCTACGGGAAGAAAGAGGTCGGAAGTATCTTTGGGTATCGTCGTCCAGAAATACGGTGGGAGC
>JARDZQ010000319.1 GCA_029240775.1 Rubrobacteraceae bacterium
GCGCCCACGCGATGGGGTCGCGACCCAAAAAAGCCGCGGCGCCGGGCTAGAAGCCGGAGAAGGTCCCGCCGGCGTCCACGCTGTCTTCTTGGCGAGTACGGAAGAAAGCCAAGCCTCGCGTTAACATGAGTGGAGGGCGGCCGCGATACTAAAGGAGGGCGTCGTGGAGAACGGAGGAGAGGTCTGTCTCGAGGAGGAGGTCGAACGGCTGCGACGGGCGGGGATGTCCGTGGCGGAGATCTCGCAGGAGATGGGCGTGGACCAGGGCTGGGTCGAAGAGTTGGTCGCGAGAGCACCTGGCGGAGGAGCCCCCGATCCGGTCGGTACCGAACCGGAGGAAGGCCGTGACTCACTTTGACTTTGGCCCTGCCGTATCTTGGCGGCTTGTGAGGCGGGGGATCGAGCAAAGGGGTGGATAGCGAAGAGGGCGATACTTCTGTTGACGGCGACGACTCTGTCTCCGGCGGCTCGGGCGACGACCTGATGGACACCTTCAATGCCCCGGTGTCCCCTGACGTGGTCTTCTGCGGACCCGGCGACGACCGCGCGTACACTGACGGGGCCGACCTCCTCGCCGCCGACTGCGAAGAGGGCATACGCGGGCCCCGTCCGCACGCCTGGGACAGGAACCTCTACCAGCCCGCGCCGCTCAGGAGGTAGGCCGGTCCGGCGGGAGGAGCGACCTACCTCAGCCCAGCACGTCGCGCATCGAGTAGAGGCCCGGCGGCGCCCCGGCGACGAAACGCGCGGCGCGTAAAGAGCCCGAGGCGAAGGTGCGGCGGGAGAGGGCGCGGTGGGTCACCTCGACCTCTTCACCCGGGCCGTAGAAGATCACGCGGTGCTCGCCGACGACGGCGCCGCCGCGCAGGGCGTGGATGCCGATCTCACCCTTCCCTCGCGGCGCCCGGCCCTCGCGCCCGTAGACCGCGACCTCGTCGAGTTCCATGTTTCTCCCCTCCGCGGCGGCCCGCGCCAGCAAGAGCGCTGTCCCCGAGGGAGCGTCCACCTTGTTCCTGTGGTGCGCCTCGACGATCTCGACGTCGTAGTCCGGCCCCAGCTTCTGCGAGAGCTCCCTGACCACCTCCCTGATCAAGGTCACCCCCACGCTCATGTTCGGCGCCAGGACTACGGGCACGACCTTCGCAGCCTCCTCGACCCGCGCGAGCTGCTCGTCGGAGAGGCCCGTGGTCCCGATGACGACGGGTCTGCCGTAGGCGAGGTGCTCGACGGTCGCTTCGGGGGTGGTGAACTCGATCAGGGCGGCCGCGTCGTCCGGTGGATTCTCCGTCGCGACAACTCCGGCCCTTCCCCAGCCGCACAGCTCTCCGAGGTCTGCGTCGAGCTGCGGGGCGTGTGGCTCGACGACGCCGCCGGCGAGCTCGAACGAGTCGTCTTCGAGGACGGCGCATACAACCTCGCGCCCCATCCGTCCCGCCGCGCCGATAACGGCTACGCGGGTCAAACTTCTTCGGGGGTGGGGAGGAGGTGGGCGCAGCGGTCGAGGGTCTCCTGCAGAACGCGCAGGTTCTCGCCTTCCATCGGGACGAGCGGGAGGCGCATCTCGTCCGAGCACAGCCCGAGCAGCGAGGCGGCGGTCTTCACCGGGATGGGATTCGTCTCGACGAAGAGCGCGCGGAAGAGCGGAAGGAGCTCGTAGTGGAGCTCGCGACCCCGTTCCCAATCACCCTCCAGTAACGCTCTTACCATCTCGGAGACGGCGCCGGGAGCGACGTTGGAGGCGACGGAGATCACGCCTCGTCCGCCGAGAGCGATGAGGGGGAGCGTCATCGGGTCGTCGCCCGAGAGGACATCGAAGTCTTCGCCGCAGAGAGCTATCACGTCCGCGACCATGTTCATCGAGAGGGTCGAGTCCTTGACCCCGACTATGTTGGGGATCTCGGCGAGGCGGGCCATGGTCTCCGCGGAGATAGTCACCCCCGTCCGTCCTGGGATGTTGTAGAGGACGAGAGGCAACTCCGTGCTCTCGGCTATCGCCGCGAAGTGCCTGTACAGTCCTTCCTGGGTCGGCTTGTTGTAGTAGGGGGCGACCTGCAGGGAGCCGTCGGCGCCCTCTTCCTGTGCCATCTTGGTGTACTTGATCGCCATGTCTGTGCTGTTGGAGCCGGTGCCCGCGATTATGGGGACCCTCCCGTTGGCAACCCGCACGACGGTCTCGACGACGAGGCGGTCCTCGGCCTCACTCATGGCCGGGGTCTCGCCTGTGGTCCCACAAGGGACGAGCCCGCTCACGCCGTGCCCTATCTGGAACTCGACCATCCCCTCCAGTGCCTCGACGTCCACCTCGCCGTTCCTGAAAGGTGTGACGAGGGCCGTGAAAGTTCCGCTAAACATCTCTCTCCTCCAGCTCGAAGTCTCTGTGCAAGACCCTTACCGCCTCTTCTACCCGGTCTGCGGGCAACACGCACGTAACCTGTATCTCCGAGGTCGAGACCATCCTTATGGGGATGCCCGCCTCCCCGAGCGAGGCGAACATACGAGCGGCGTAACCGGGGCGGTTGAGCATCCCCGTCCCCACGACCGAGACCTTGCCGAGGTTCTCCTCGCCCTCGACCACGCCGCCTAAGGCGTAGGATACCTCGCTCGCGAGCCGCCTCGCTTCGGCGAAGTCCGCTCGCCGCACGGTGAAGGCGACGTCCGCGCCTCCCTCCTTGACGCCGCTCTCGACGATGACATCCACCGAGATGCCCCGCTCGGCCAGAGGCGCGAAGACGCGGCTCAGGGTGCCGGGGCCGGTGCGGATCCCGTTCAGGGTCACGCGCGAGACGTCGAGATCGTGCACGATGCCGGCCAACGTCTCGCGGGTCTCCAGATGCTCCAAACCGTTACCTCCCGTTATAACCGTGCCCGGCCCTTCCTCGAAGGAGGAGCGGACGTGTATCTCTACCCCGTAGAGAGCCCCGAGCTCCACGGCGCGCGGGTGCATCACCTTTGCCCCGCGCCACGACATCTCCGCCATCTCCTCAGGTGAGATCACGGGTATACGGTGCGCCTCCTTCACTATCCGGGGGTCCGCCGTATAGACGCCGTCGACGTCGGTGTAGATCTCGCACCGCTCGGCCTTCACCGCCGCCGCGAGCGCCACCGCCGTCGTGTCCGACCCCCCACGCCCGAGCGTCATGACGTCGCCTAAAGAGTTCATCCCCTGAAAACCGGCGACGATAACGACCTGATCTTCGCCCAGAAGCCTGTGGATCCGCTCGGGCCGTATCTCGGAGATCACACCTGACCCGTACCTCCCCGTTACCGTCATCCCCGCCTGCGGTCCCGTCAGAGAGACGGCAGGAACTTCTCTGGCGTGCAGCGCCATCGCGAGCAGCGCCACCGACTGCTCCTCGCCGGTGGCAAGCAGCTGGTCGATCTCGCGCGGAGAGGGATCCCGGCTCACCTCGCCTGCCAGCCTCAAGAGCCTGTCCGTCGTCTTCCCCATCGCCGAGACGACCACCACGAGGTCCAGCCCAGACCCCCGGGCACGGCTCACCCTCTCGGCGACGGCCTTTATATGCTGCGCCGTCGCCACCGAGCTCCCACCGTATTTCTGGACGACGATACCCAAAGATACTTCCGACCTCTTTCTTCCCGTAGCCTAGCGTATACGCCGTAGATTCGCATCGAGGCTGCA
>JARDZQ010000320.1 GCA_029240775.1 Rubrobacteraceae bacterium
ATCGACCCGTTCGAGGAGCTGCGGGAGATAGAGACCAACGCCCGCAGGCTCTCGGGCAGGAGGAACGTGCTGGTCCAGCCGGGGGAGGACTCGCCGGTCCCCTGGCTGCTGCGGGCGGGTTGGGGGCGAGGAGAGGTGCAGGCCGGTGACCCCGCAGACTTCGTCGAGATAGACCTCGAGCACCCCGCGGTCGCAGGCGTGGAGGCTGGGGATCTCCCCTCAGCCCTAGTCTTCGGAGCTGATAGCGGGGCCGTCGCGGCGACGTGGGTCGCCGGGCGCCGCGTCTACGCGAGGGAAGATGGCTGAGGTCTCGCTCCTCATACACGACCTCGGGGCAGCCGTCTCCCCGAAGGGGTGGGGGCCACTGCGGGGTCGGGACCTCGGGGAACTCGATATCCACGCCCCCGCCTCGGTGGCGATCTCAGGCGGCCGCATAACGGCGATCGGTCGCCCCGAGGAAGTCATGCGCGAGATGCGGTCCGGCGCTGACTTCGAGACCGTGGACGGTCGAGGAAAGGTCGCTCTGCCCGGGCTCATAGACTGCCACGCCCACGCCGCGTTCGTCGGGGACCGGGCGGCGGAGTTCGAGCTGCGCTCGCGCGGGGCGAGCTACGAGGAGCTGCACGCCGCCGGAGGGGGCATCCTCTCTACCGTCTCGGCAACGAGGGCGGCAAGCGAGGAGGAGCTGAAGGCGGCCGTCGAGAGACACCTGAGCTGGATGCTCGAGCACGGCACCCTGACCGCCGAGGCCAAGAGCGGCTATGGCCTCGACCGCGAGACGGAGCTGAAATCCCTGCGCGCCATAAGGGAGGCAGGCGGGGATCATCCGGTGGACGTACATCCGACCTTCCTCGGGGCACACACGGTGCCGCCGGAGTTCTCGGGCGCGGCGGAGTACGCGGAGTTCGTGGTCCGGGACGTTCTCCCCGACGCAGTCCCGCTCGCGGACGCGGCCGACGTCTTCCTGGAGCGCGGCTCATTCGAGGTCCCGGAGGCGAGAAGGTTTCTTGGAGCGTGCGCCGACCACGGCCTCGCGCTCAGGCTGCACGCCGACCAGTTCTCCGAGCGCGGGGCTATACCGCTCGCCATCGAGCTCGGCGCCCGTAGCGTGGACCATTTGGAGAACACGGGCGAAGACGGAGCGCGCCTCCTGGCCCGCAGCGACGTCGCCGCAGTGCTGCTCCCAGCGTGCGGGCTATTCCTTGATCTCCCCCTCCCCCCCGCCCGTTTGCTCGTCGAGGAGGGAGCCATCGTGGCCCTCGCCACGGACTTCAACCCCGGCAGCTCCTTCTGCGAATCGCTCCCCCTCATCATGAACCTCGCCTGCACCCGCCTCGGGCTCTCCCCCGCAGAGGCTCTGAGCGCCTGCACGGCGAATGCGGCTCACGTCCTCGCGCTCTCCGACGTCGGCCGGCTCGCGCCGGGCTACAGGGCCGACGTCCTCGTCCTCGACGCGCCCGACTGGCGCCACCTCGCCTACCATCTCGGGGGAGACCGCTTCGCGGCGAAGATAAAGGCGGGGCGGCTGCTAGACTAGCGCCATGACAGCCACGGTTCGCATACGGCCGGAGATCCTGACTGAGCACCGCTACCGGATGGAGCTCTACGGCCTCGAAGACGAAGACATAGAGAACACCATCCGGATGAAAGGCTGGGCGTGGAACCGCTCGCGCGAGGCCTGGGTCTACGCCGGGGAGCCGGACTTCATGTACCGTCAGATCCGGGAGGTCATAATGGACCTGCCGGGCATCTCCTTCGCAGACGAGGGGATAGAGGAGTCCGTAAAGACCGTCCTCAACAAGGCGCGCGACGACGAGGAGCGCGAAGAGGGACGCACCCTCCTGCGCCGCGCCTTCGAGAAGACAGGCCAGATCCTCGAGGCAGAGAAGTTCCTCGCGGACTAGCCTCGTTCCGGGCTCTCAGGTGCTCCGAAAAACAACGCGCGGGAGCCGGAAACAGCGAAAAATCACTCATTTGGGGGAGGCAGCGTGCTCTTTGCGCGAGCTAACCTACGTCATGCATGCCCGACAACTCGAAAAGGAGCACGTTATGAAACCTTGGGTCAAAGTCGCCGTCGTCACCGCGCTCTTCGCCGTTCCGGCGATGGCGCTCGGCCAGGTTATCTGGCCCCCGGCGCCGGGTGGCCCCGAGCCCTCCGCGGGGCAACTCCCCTTCTTCATTCTCCTGGCGGTGTTCGAGGCGCTGACGTTCGGCCTGGGCGTCTCCTTCCTCCTCTTCGGATTCGCCCCTCTGCGTAGGGCGGTGGGTGCGACATGGAGGGCATGGGCGATCTACCTGAGTGTCGGCTGGTTCCTGGTCTCCTGGTGGCCGCACGACAACCTGCACATCCACAACGGCGATAACCTTCAGGGTCTACTCTACATCGAATACGGCTTTCACGTAACGCTGATGCTCGCGGGCGTAGTCCTCGCCTACTCGCTCCTTACCATGCTCAAGACCGGCGACGCCGGTACCCGAACTGCCGGAGCGGTGCCGTCGCGAGTTCGGTGAAATCGAGCGGGAGCCGCCCCGCCGCGCGGTCCGACCCGGTCCTGTATGCAGTAGCCGCCCTCTCGTTGCTCGCGGCGCTAATCCAACTGCTGGTAACGCCGGAGCACTTCGAGGAGTGGTGGGGCTACGGGACGTTCTATCTGGTATGCGCCATCGTCCAGGGAGCGTACGCCCCTATCGTCCTGCGCTGGCCCGGCCGACCGATCCTGCTCCTCGGCGCGGCCGGCAATCTGGCCGTCGCGATCCTCTGGCTGGTGACGCGCACGACCGGCATACCGCTCCTCGGTCCGCACGCTGGGGATATCGAGGAGATAGGTGTCCTTGACCTCGCCTGCACGCTCGCGGAGGTCGGCGTCGTGGCCGGGCTCGGGGCGCTGGCGATGAGGGGCCTCGCGACGGAGGGGCGTATTCAGGTTGTGGTCGCCTTCGCCGCCTCGGCGCTGCTGTTCTGGCACTTCCTGCACCTGCTCGCCGGGTCTTCGGCCCACTGATACGAGATACCGGCGTGGACGCCACCAACTCCGAGGACCGGAAGGTTAACCGGCGGCTGACGAGGCCGCCGTCTCTTACTGCGTAGAGTCGTCCGTGGGCAGCTTGATGAACGGCAGAGGGTTCGGTACACCAGCCACAAATTGTCCTACCCTTACGGTGGTTGCCATAAAATGAAGCTGAGAGCGCCAGCTAGGTAATTGAGAGGGGGTGCGGCGCGGGCCGCACCAACCAGGCGAGTAGCCCGCGCCACTTCCAGTGGAGAGTATAACGGACAACCTTGAGTCGCTGTTACGGTCGCTGGCAGACGCGTCCGTCGAAGAGAACAAGAACAGCAAGATAGTACGCCACAGTAGCGGACAGGTTATGCGCCTATTGCTTAACGCTAGGAGGACGGAGCAAGGCTACAGGGGAGCCGAGGTATCGGTAGGCCCGGCAAGATCAGAGGAAGCCTACGTCGCCGCCATGTTCGCCTTGAAGGGTGAGGAAATGGAGCGTGAGAGCGACAAAAAGTACCACCAGGGCGAGAAAATGGCACGAGCAAGTAAGGCCATTCTCTTCTTCGAACTCATACGTGTTAGCCGCACCGACAAAGCGGCGCAAGAGATCGGAAGAG
>JARDZQ010000321.1 GCA_029240775.1 Rubrobacteraceae bacterium
TTTACGCCTAGGGTGTCCAGCGCCCCGCGCACGACCTTGTAGCGGACGCCCGGGAGGTCCTTCACACGCCCGCCACGCACCAGCACGACGGAGTGCTCCTGCAAATTGTGCCCCTCGCCCGGCACGTAGGCAGTGACCTCGTGGCCGTTCACGAGCCGCACGCGCGCGATCTTGCGCAGCGCCGAGTTGGGCTTCTTAGGCGTGGTAGTCGAGACGCGGGTGCACACGCCGCGGCGCTGGGGCGAGCCCTGGAGCGCCGGCGTCGCCGTCTTCTCCTTCTTAAACTTGCGCTCTTTGCGCACGAGTTGGTTTGTCGTGGGCACCGTCGCGCCTGCCTTTCTCTCTGTGGAAATGGGGGCTTACTACAAAAGTCCAGCGTCGCGGCCTTTGGAGCTTGTTACCCGGACGTAACTGCTCGTAACCGCGACGCTATATTTTAGGCTCAGGAAGCCGCTATGTCAAGCTCGTCCACGTGGCGCGCGGCGTACCCGTCGACGGCCACGGTAAGCTGCCTGTAACGCGGCAGCCCGGTGGCTGCGGGGATCAGCTTGCCGATGATCACGTTCTCCTTCAGGCCGGCCAGGCTGTCCACCTTGCCCTCGATGGCGGCGTCGGTGAGGACGCGCGCCGTCTCCTGGAAGGAGGCCGCCGAGAGGAAGCTGTCGGTGGCGAGCGAGGCCTTCGTTATGCCCATGAGGACCGTGTGGAAGGTGGCTGGCTTGCCCTCCTCTTCCTCGACGCGTTCGTTCTCGGCGAGGACCGTGAACCGGTCGGCGACCTGCTCGGGGAGCAGGTTCGTATCGCCTGGGTCGTCCACCACGACCTTGCGAAGCATCTGGCGGACGATCACCTCGATGTGCTTGTCGTGGATATCCACTCCCTGGGCCCGGTAGACCTTCTGCACCTCGTCTACCAGGTAGCGCTCGGTGGTCGTGGTGCCGCGCTCGTAGCGCAGATCGTTCTCGAGTATCGCGTGCGGGTAGATGGCGCCCTCGGTGATCGGGGTGTTCGCCCTGACCTCGGCGCCCTCGACGAACTCCGACCTCAAGAGCTGGCGCTCGACCTTGTGCTCGCTGACCTCCGCGCCGTCCGGAGAGGTGATGACGACCTTGATCAGCCTATCCGAATCGGTCTCCTCCAGGCTGACCGTGCCGTCTATCTCGGCGAGGACAGCCTCGGCCTTCGGGTGCCTGGCCTCGAAGAGCTCGACGACCCTGGGGAGGCCTGCCGTTATGTCCTCGCCGGCGATGCCGCCGGTGTGGAAGGTGCGCATCGTGAGCTGAGTTCCCGGCTCGCCGATGGACTGGGCTGCGATGATGCCGACGGCCTCGCCCACGTCCACGGGCCTGTAGGTCGAGAGCGCCCGACCGTAGCAGTGCTGGCAGACGCCCTGGGGGCTCTCGCACTTGGAGGGCGTCCGGACGGGGACGATGGTCTCCCGCGGCAGCTCCCTGCGCCACGCGGCGAGCAGGCGCGGCGTGATATCGGTGCCGGCCTCAGCTACGACCTCGCCCGTCTCCGGGTTCACCAGGTCGCGCGCCAGGTAGCGCGCCGCGACGGAGTCGTTCGCGTCGCCGCGACCGCCTTCCAGGTAGAGCGGCAGGTCCACGTAGCCCTCGGTGCCGCAGTCCTCGTCGTGGATCACCACGTCCTGGGCGACGTCGACGAGGCGGCGGGTAAGGTAGCCCGAGTCGGCGGTACGCAAAGCCGTGTCAGCCTGGCCTTTACGGGCGCCGTGGGTGGAGGTGAAGTACTCCAGCACCGAGAGGCCTTCCATGAAGTTGCTCTTCACGGGCTCGTCGATGATCTCGCCCTTCGTGTTCGTCATCAGGCCGCGCATGCCGGCGAGCTGCGTGATCTGGGAGTAGTTACCACGCGCGCCGGAGTTGGCCATCATGTAGATTGGGTTCAGGCGCCAGAGGTTGGCCTTCATGGCGTCCTCGACCTCGTTCTTGGCCTCGGTCCAGAGCGTGATGACGCGCTCCAGCCTCTCCTCATCGGAGATGAAGCCCTGGTGCCACTGCTCCTCGACCTCGTCGACCATCTCCTGGTAGCGCTCTAGGATCTCGTCCTTCTGCTCGGGCACGACGATGTCGTTCTTGCCGACGGAGATTCCGGCGCGCGTGGCCGTGTGGAACCCGACCCTCTTGAGGGTATCCAGCAGCCGGCTGACGAGTTCGGTCGGGTAGCGCTCGACGTAGCGCTGGACGAGGTTCTTGATCTCGCCCTTCTTCAAGACGTAGTTGACGAACTCGTAGTCGTCCTGGTCGTACTCCTCACCGACGTAGTCCCTCAGGGTCTGCTCTACGTTCTCGTTGAAGAGGACGCGCCCGAGGGTGGTCTCCACCCGCCCGTCTGCGCGGCGGTAGATGACCTTGTCGTGGATCTTGAGCGAGCCTTCCTTGTACGCGGCCTCGGTCTCGTCGTAAGAGGAGAGGTACGCCTTGGGCTGCTCTTCCTCGAACTCGTCACCGGCGTAGGTGATGTAGTACAGACCAAGGACCATGTCCTGCGAAGGCACCGCGATGGGGAATCCGTTCGCCGGGAGCAGTATGTTCTGCGTCGAGAGCATCAGGATGCGCGCCTCGGCCTGCGCCTCAGGGCTCAAGGGCACGTGTACCGCCATTTGGTCGCCGTCGAAGTCCGCGTTGAACGCGGCGCACACCAGAGGATGAACCTGGATGGCCTTGCCCTCGACGAGCACCGGCTCGAAGGCCTGGATGCCGAGGCGGTGGAGCGTCGGCGCGCGGTTAAGCAGTACCGGGTGCTCCTTGATGACGTCCTCGAGCACGTCCCAGACCTCGGGACGCAGCCTCTCGACCATCTGCTTAGCGCTCCGGATGTTCGGTGCCAGCGCCCGGTCAACGAGCACCTTCATGACGAAAGGCTTGAAGAGCTCGACCGCCATGAGGCGCGGCAGACCGCACTGGTGCATCTTGAGCCCGGGGCCAACCACGATGACCGAGCGACCCGAGTAGTCCACGCGCTTGCCGAGCAGGTTCTGCCGGAAGCGGCCCTGCTTGCCCTTGAGCATGTCAGAGAGGCTCTTCAAGGCGCGGTTTCCGGCGCCCGTGACGGCACGTCCGCGGCGGCCATTGTCGAACAGAGCGTCCACGGCCTCCTGGAGCATCCGCTTCTCGTTGTTCACGATGACGTCAGGAGCCCCGAGGTCGAGCAGACGACGAAGTCTATTATTCCTGTTGATGACCCTGCGGTACAGGTCGTTCAGGTCGCTCGTGGCGAAGCGTCCGCCGTCGAGCTGGACCATGGGCCTGAGGTCCGGAGGCAGGACCGGGATAGCGTCCATGATCATCCACTCCGGCCTGTTGCCGCTGGTGCGGAAGGCGTCGACGACCTTCAGTCGCTTTATAGCCTTCTGGCGCTTCTGGCCACGCGACTCGTTGACTACGTCACGCAGGTCCTGGGCCTCCTCTTCGAGGTCCACCTGCGCTATGAGGTCGCGGATGGCCTCGGCGCCCATGCCGCCGCGGAAGTACACGCCGTAGCCGTACTCGTCGCCGAAGCGGTCCTTCATCTCGCGGAAGAGCTCCTCGTCGTCCACGATCTGGCGCGGCTCGAGGGTCTGGAACTCCTCCCAGCGTCGATGGCCTCCTTCTCCTCCTTGCGGACGCGGGTGATAGCCGTCTCTCGCTCGTCGTCGGGGAGGTCGGCGTACTCCTCGGTGAACTCGTCCGGGGAGCTGTCACCGTTTATGACGCTCTCGCGCTTGGTCCTGAGCGCCTGGGCCTGGTCGATCTCCTCGTCCCGCTCTTCCTCGAGCTGGCGGATCTCGTCCTCAACCCTACCGCGAAGCAAATCGATGTCGTTGGCCCGCTCCTCGCGGTCAACCCAGGTGACGATGGAGCTCGCGAAGTAGAGGACCCGATCGAGCTCCTTGGGGCTGATGTCTAGCAGATACCCCATCCGGCTCGGTACGCCCTTCACGAACCACACGTGGGCTATGGGGGCAGCGAGCTCGATGTGGCCCATCCTGTCGCGACGCACACGGGCGCGGGTTACCTCGACCCCACACCTTTCGCAGATGATGCCCTTGAAGCGGATCCTCTTGTACTTGCCGCAGTAGCACTCCCAGTCCTTCGAAGGGCCGAAGATGCGCTCGTCGAAGAGGCCGTCCTTCTCCGGGCGGAGGGTACGGTAGTTAATGGTCTCGGGCTTGGTGACCTCGCCGCGGGACCACTCCCGGATCTCATCGGCCGAAGCGAGGCCGATGGAGATTTTCTCGAGCTTGTTTATGTCTATGTCGCGCTCTAGTCCCTGCAACCCTTACATCCCTCCTCTGGAGAAGTCCGGCGTGTCGTCCAAGTTCCCCGTAGGCTCGTCGCGGCTGAGGTTTATCCCCAGAGCCCTGGCGGCCTCGTCCCAATCCCTGCGGTCCTGATCCTCGGCTGCGGCCTCGGCGTTGTAGACCGGCTTGACCGAGAGCCCGAGCGACTGCATCTCCTTGAGCAAGACCTTGAAGCTCGCGGGCACGCCGGGCTCCGGGATGTTCTCGCCCTTGACGATGGACTCGTAGCTCTTGACGCGCCCGACCCTATCGTCGCTCTTTATGGTGAGCAGCTCCTGCAAGGTGTGCGCCGCGCCGTAGGCCTCGAGCGCCCACACCTCCATCTCGCCGAAGCGCTGCCCGCCGAACTGCGCCTTGCCGCCCAGGGGCTGCTGCGTGACCAGCGAGTACGGACCCGTGGAACGGGCGTGGATCTTGTCGTCCACCAGGTGCAGAAGCTTCAGTATGTACATGTAGCCGACCGTGATCCTGCCGTCGAACGGCTCGCCGGTGCGCCCGTCATAAAGCGTCACCTTGCCGCCGCGACCCATACCAATGTCGGCCGTTCCGTTGCTGCGGACGCTATCGATGGCCTGATCCACGTCTCCGACCTCGGCGCCCGAGAAGACAGGCGTTGAGACGAAGGTCGGCTCGCCGCCGTTCTCGCCGAGGCCCTTGCTCGCCGCCCACCCGAGGTGGGTCTCGAGGATCTGGCCTATGTTCATCCGGCTCGGCACGCCGAGAGGCGAGAGGATCACGTCAACAGGAGTCCCGTCCTCCATGAACGGCATGTCCTCCTCGGGCACGATCCTGGAGATGACGCCCTTGTTGCCGTGCCGCCCGGCGAGCTTGTCGCCCTCGGCGATCTTGCGCTTGGTGGCCACGAAGACGCGCACCATCTCGTTGACGCCGGGCTGCAGCTCGTCGCCCTCGTCCCGGGAAAAGCGCTTGACGTCTATTACGACGCCGCCCTCGCCGTGCGGAACCTTGAGCGAGGAGTCCTTGACCTCGCGCGCCTTCTCGCCGAAGATCGCGCGCAAGAGCTTCTCCTCTGGCGTCGGCTCGGACTCGCCCTTGGGCGTGACCTTGCCGACGAGCACGTCGCCTGTGAATCGAAGAGAGGGTGTCGGCCTTGACGATCCGCTCGGAGATGATGATGGCGTCCTCGAAGTTGAACCCCTCCCACGGCATGAAGGCCACGAGCAGGTTCTTGCCGAGCGCCAGCTCGCCCTGATCCGTAGAGGAGCCGTCGGCCAGCACCGTGCCGGCTTCTACCCCTTCGCCCTCCGTTACAAGCGGCCGCTGGTTGACGCAGGTGCCCTGGTTGGAGCGGGCGAACTTCCTCAGGTAGTACTCGTCCACCTCACCA
>JARDZQ010000322.1 GCA_029240775.1 Rubrobacteraceae bacterium
TGAGCCTAGCGCCGCCGACGTCGTTGCTGCCGGCCTGGGCGTAGAGGTCGCCGATAACCTCGAACGGCGTGCGCACGTTGGCGCGGAGGAGGCGGAAAAGTTCGTCGTTGGGCTCGCCGCCAGCGAACAGGCGGGTGACAGGGACGAAGAGTCCCTCCTCGTAGACCTGCCGGGCATCGGCGCCCAGGCCCCGGCCTCCGACGTCGAGCGCATGACAGCAGTTGCCGAAGTACGCGACTATCTCGCCGCCGCGAAAGATCGGGGTGATCACGGTGAAGTCGTTGAGGTGGCCGGACGTCTGCCACGGGTGGTTGGTGATAAGCACGTCACCCGGCTGCAGGGTCTCGGCCGGGATCTCTCGCAGAAAGTGGTGCATGCTCGTCGCCATCGCGTTGACGTGGCCGGGGGTGCCGGTGACGGCCTGGGCGACCATCCGCCCCCGCCGGTCGAATAGGCCGGCCGAGAGGTCGCCAGCCTCGCGCACCACGCTGGTGAAGGAGGTGCGCATCAGGGCCCGCGCCTGCTCCTCGACCACGGAGACCAGGCGGTTCCAGAGGACCTCCAGAAGGATCGGGTCCAGTCGCGTCTCGCTCACGACCACCTCACGATCAGGTTCCGAGTGGCGTCGATCTTTGCGCGCCCCTCCGGACCGAGGATGACTGTAGACTCCTTCTCCTCGATAACCGCCGGACCCGTAAAGGCTGCGCCGGGGCCGAGGCGGTAGCGGTCGTAGACCGGCACTTCTCGGAAGCCCTTCTCCTCGGGAAGGTAGATCTCACGCGCGCCCTTCTGCACACCAGAAGCAGCCTCTTCCTCCTCTTCTTCCGCTTCAAGCCGTATCTCGGGGGGTGGCGCGGCGACCTCGAGGCGCCAGGTGAGCGCCTCCAGCGCTACGTCCGGACCCTCCCTGTTGTACAGCCGCCGGTACTCCTTGCGGTAAAGCGTCGCCAGCTGGTCAGCGTCGCCTGGGCCCAGAGACCCGCCGGGCAACTCCACGGTTACCTCGTGCCCCTGGCCCGTATAGCGCATCTCGCAGAGCCTGCGCACCCGGATGTCTGAGTCTGCGACCCCGGAGGCGCGCAGCACTTCGCGCCCCTCCACCTCCATCTCCTCCAGCGCCCCGTTCACCCCAGACCAGTCGAGCTCGTCCAGGCGGCCGTAGAGGCTGCGCGCGAAGTCGAAGGAGAGCGGGGCGCACAGGAAGCCGAAGGCCGAGGTCGCGCCCGCCCCGAGCGGGGCTACGAAACCGGGGACACCGAGGGCGTGGGCGACGCGGTATGCGTGTACGGGCCCCGCACCGCCGAAGGCGAACAGGGGGTACGCCCGCGGGTCCTTGCCGCGCTCGATGGCGTGGATCCTCGCCGCGTTGGCCATGTTCTCGTTGACGACCTGGTGGATGCCCCAGGCGGCTTCGATGGGATCGAGGCCGAGAGGGCGGGCTATTCTCTCCTCGATAGCTCTCGAAGCCGCTTCGCGGTCGAGGTGCATCTTGCCGCCGAGGAAGAAGTTCGGGTCGAGGTAGCCCAGGATCAGGTCCGCGTCGGTAACCGTGGGCTCGCTCCCGCCGCGCCTGTAGCACGCCGGGCCGGGGTCGGCGCCGGCGCTCTCGGGTCCGACCTTCGGCAAGCCGAGCGGACCCACACGAGCGATGGAACCGCCCCCAGCGCCGATCTCGATCATCTCGATCACCGAAGTCTTGACCGGTAACCCCGAGCCCTTCTTAAACCGGTAGACCCTAGCGACCTCGAACTCGCTAGTCGTGATCGGCTCTCCGCCCTCGATCAGGCAGGCCTTGGCCGTAGTTCCGCCCATGTCGAAGGAGAGAACCTCGGAGAACCCCGTCTTTCGGCCGTAAAAAGCGGCGGCAAGAGCCCCGGCCGCCGGGCCGGATTCGAGGAGCCGGATCGGGAACTCGCGCGCCGTCTCGACGCTGGCCGTGCCGCCGTTCGAGAGCATGATGTAGAGAGAGCCCCCGAACCCGAGCCTCGTTAGCCGCTCCTTGAGCACCCCCAGGTAGCGCTCGACGAGCGGCCTGACGTAGACGTTGGCGATCGTCGTCGAGGTGCGCTCGTACTCCCGGATCTCCGGCGCCACATCCGAAGAGAGCGAGACCGTGATCCCCGGCGCCTCCTCCGCGAGAACTCGGGCGACCCTCCGCTCGTGCGTGGGGTTTCGAAAAGAGTGCAAAAAGCTTACCGCGACGGCCTCTACTTCCCGCTCGCGCAGCTCCGCCACGACCTGCCGTAGTTGATCCTCATCAAGTCTGATGGCAACCGAACCATCGTCGAGCATGCGCTCGCGCACGCCGTAGCGCAAGCTCCGTGGTACCAGGGGCTCTGGCTTCTCGATGAAGATGTCGTACATGTCGTAGCGATGCTCGGTGCCGATCGAGATCGCGTCCCGGAACCCTTGCGTCGTTAGCAGAGCGGTCCTGGCTCCTTTGCGCTCGATCAGGGCGTTCGTGACCAGGGTCGTGCCGTGGACTATCGTCCTGATCTGTGAAGCCTCGATGCCTTCTCTCTCGAGAAGCTCGGCCATCCCTTTCTCGACGGCGTCGGAGGGGTCCTCTGGCGTGGTCAGGATCTTGCCGATGGCCCGCTCACCCGTTGCGTCATCGTTCAGCACCAGATCTGTGAACGTCCCGCCGATGTCTACGCCAACGCGGTAGCGTCTGTCCACGATTGCCGTTTCTCTACCCCTTACGCTCCGAACCGACGCTCATCTCTGACCCGCGGGCTCTTGCCTTTCGGCGGCCAGCCGTCTCTCGTCGGGGTCGTCCCCTGGGAAATCCGAGGCCAGGTAAACGCATACGACGGTGAGACCGCACAGCGCGGCCATGTACAGCGCTATGAGCTCTGGACCTTCGATCGCCGCGTACAGCAAGGTCGCGATGATCGGCGCCAGAGCACCTCCCAATATCCCGGCGAGCTGGTAGCTCAAGGAGATTCCGCTGTAGCGGACGCGTGCTCCGAAGAGCCGGGCCATGAAACTCGCCATCGGGCCGTAAGCTGCGGCGTGGCCGACGCTGAGGCCTACTACCAGGGCGAGCCAGATGAGGACGCTCACCTCCGTATTGAGCATCCAGAAGAAAGGAAGGGCGAACAAACCCAGGAATACCGCGCCCCCGATAAAGACCTGCCGTTGGCCGAGGCGATCGGATAACGAGCCGAAGAAAGGTATGGTGAAGATCTCGATCACACCCGCGATCAGGAGCCCGGTCAAGACCGTACTACTTGGCAGTCCGAGCTGCTCGGTGACGTAGGAAAGCGAGTAGACCGCGAATATGTAGAAGGCGACGTCAATGCTTATGCGGGCTCCCGTACCCAGGGCGACGTTCTTCGGGTAGGTGCGTACAACGTCGATGATCGGCGCGCGCGCCTCGGTATGTGTCTCCCTGACCTGAGAGAAGATGGGAGACTCGGTGATCCTGAGTCGGATGTACAACCCGACCGCTATGAGCAAGAGACTCAGTAAGAACGGGACACGCCAGCCCCAGGACAGAAACTGCTCCTCCGGGAGAGCCGCAAACGGGGTGAATGCGGCCGTCGAGAGCACGAGCCCCGCCGGGGCGCCCATCTGCGGCCAGCTCCCGAAGAA